>NZ_JBILJQ010000167.1:0-3172 GCF_044377145.1 Aquimonas sp. | reverse complement strand
CGTTCGGCACCGAGTTCTTGTTGACCGTGATGTGCGCGCTGCCGAGGGCGGCTTCGGCGTCCTTGCCGCTGAGCTCGCGGCCGATCAGGTCGATCAGCATCAGATGGTTTTCGGTGCCGCCGGAGACGATCTTGTAGCCGCGCGCGATCAGCGTGTTGGCCATCGCCTGCGCGTTCTTGACCACCTGCTGCTGATAGGCGGTGAACTCAGGCTCCTGCGCTTCCTTGAAGGCCACGGCCTTGGCCGCGATCACGTGCATCAGCGGGCCGCCCTGGGTGCCGGGGAACACCAGCGACTGGAACTTCTTCTCCAGCGCCTCGTTGGCGCGGGCGATGATGATGCCGCCGCGCGGGCCGCGCAGGGTCTTGTGGGTGGTGCTGGTGACCACGTCGGCATGCGGCACCGGGTTCGGGTACACGCCCGCGGCGACCAGGCCGGCCACATGGGCCATGTCGACGAAGAAGTACGCGCCGACCGACTTCGCAATCGCTGCCATCCGCTCCCAGTCGATCTTCTGCGAGTAGGCCGAGAAACCGCCGACCAGCATCTTCGGTTTGTGCTCAAGGGCCAGCCGCTCGATCTCGCTGTAATCCAGCAGACCGTTTTCGTCGACGCCGTACTGCACCGCGTTGAAGATCTTGCCGCTGAAGTTGACCTTGGCGCCGTGGGTCAGGTGGCCGCCGTGGGCCAGCGACATGCCAAGGATGGTGTCGCCCGGATTCAGCAGGGCCAAGTACACCGCTGCATTGGCCTGGCTGCCGGAGTGCGGCTGCACATTGGCGTAGTCGGCGCCGAACAGCTGCTTGCAGCGTTCGATCGCCAGCCGTTCCGCCACATCAACGTGCTCGCAGCCGCCGTAGTAGCGCTTGCCCGGATAGCCCTCGGCGTACTTGTTGGTCAACACGCTGCCCTGGGCTTCGAGCACGCGCGGGCTGGCGTAGTTTTCCGACGCGATCAGTTCGACGTGGTCCTCCTGACGCTGGCGTTCGGCGGCCATCGCAGCGGCGAGTTCGGGGTCGTAGCCTTCGATCTTCATGGAGGACGCGAACATGGGCAGGGCACCAGGCGTTGGGGAAGACGCGAATGATACCTTGGCGCGCTTTGCCCTCTGAACTTCGCGCATGTCAACAGTCGATTCTGTCCCGCCCAACGCCCAGGCCGCCGCGGCCGAGGCCTATCGCCTTGCCTGCGAGAGCGCCGAGGCCGGCAGCGACCCGCGCCTGGCCGCCGCCCGCGTGCTGGCCGAAGGCGGCGATGTCTACACCGCCATGGCCTGGGCCTTCGAGGCCTTCAGCGGCTTCCACTTTCGCGAGGGCCACCGGGCGCTGGCGCTGGCGCTGCAGCGCGATGCGGGATTTTTGCCGGCGCGCTGGCTGGGCTTCCAGTACCCGCTTGACCCCAGCCACGCCAGCAGCGCCGAGCAGCAGGCCTTTATCGAGCGCTGGCGCGCCGGCCTGAAGTACTTCGAGTCACTGGACTACCGCCGCCCCGAGATCCACCAGCACATCTGGGGCTGTGTCGGCAGCGCGACTGCCTTTTATCTGCACTACGTCGACGCCGCGGTGCCGGAGATGAAGCGCTACGGCCGCCTGCTGGCGCGGATGATGGCCCAGCTCGACCCCGGCGAACCGCCGCGGCCCCTGCGCACCGGCCGGCGGCGCGTGATATTCGCCAGCGCCTTCTTTCGCGAGCACACCGTGGCGCGCCTGTTCCTGCCGCTGATCGAGGGCCTGGACCGCAGCCGCTTTGATATCCATCTGCTCGATTTCGAGCCCGGCCCCGAGCACTGGCAACGGCGCGTCGCCGCCGCCGGCACCCGCCACGCCGGCCCGCGCGAGGCGCCAGAGTGGGCGCAGCTGATCCGCGCCCTGCAGCCCGATGTGCTGGTGTACCTGGAACTGGGCATGCACCCGCTGGGCCAAGGCCTGGCCGCCCTGCGACTGGCGCCGCGCCAGGCCTGCCTGTGGGGGCACCCGGTCAGCACCGGCCTGCCAACCCTCGATTGGGTGCTGAGCCCGGACGCACTCGAGCCCGCGAACGCGCAGGACCACTATTCCGAACGCCTGCTGCGCCTGCCCGGCCTGGGCCACGGGCTGGCGGCGCCGGTGGAGGTGCCGGAAGCCGCGATGAATGAGTCGCTGGATACGCAGGAGACTGCGTCGGCCGAAGACCTCGCGGATGCGCCGCTGGATGCGGCAAAGGGCGCGTCGCAGGCCGCGACCACCGTTACGCCCACAGTCACCGCGCGCACCGCACGGGCCGCCACACACCTGCGTCGCACTCAAACCGGCAGCCTCGAAATCCTGTGCGCGCAAACCGCGTTCAAGCTGCTGCCCGCGCAGGACGCCGTGTTCGCCCGCCTGCTGCAGGCCCTGCCGCAGGCGCGCCTGCACCTGACCCCCTTGGTGCCCGCCCACGTGCAGGACGCGCTCGCAATGCGCATGCGGCCCGTGTTCGCCGCCCACAGCGTCGACTTCGACACCCGCGTCGTGCTGCATCCACTGATGCCCTTGGCTGAATTCCAGCGCCTCGCCATCGACTGCGACTTCGGCCTCGACAGCCTCGGCTGGTCCGGCGGCATGAGCGCCCTCGACCTGCTGCCCCGCGGCCTGCCGATCATCGCCATCGAAGGCCACACCATGCGCGAACGCCAAACCGCCGGCCTGCTGCGCCTGCTCGACCTGCCCGAACTGATCGCCCACGACGCCGAAGTCATGCTGCGCAAAGCCAAAGCTCTGGGCAGCGATCCCGCGGAGCGACAGCGCCTGCGGGAAGCGCTGCAGGCGCGGGCCGGACGACTGTATGCGCGGGCGGAGACGCAGGTGGCGTTGGGGGAATTTCTGGCGGGGTGAGGCTGGGAGGAAATAGCGAATGGGAAGTGGTAGCTGCACGCTCAGCTCGACCAATCGCACTGCCTTTGCATTCAATAGACGAAGAGCAAACGGTCGCGGAGCTTGCAATGGAGTGGCGACGAGCGCGCCGGCGTGACGATAATCTCGATCACGGACATGGGTTGTTTCCACGGCATATTTTGGCCCAACAGGTGCTAGGGAACCTCTGTTTTATCCCAGCCCGGCTGGTAGAATTTGTGCATCACCCACATGACAGTCACCCCATGAAGCAGACCACCTTCGACTCTCTGGCCTACACGGCGAAGAAGAAGCAGACGCGC
>NZ_JBILJQ010000047.1:0-42369 GCF_044377145.1 Aquimonas sp. | reverse complement strand
TCTACAACCACCACTTGCCACAGAAGGCGCTCAACCACGAGACTCCGGTTCTGGCGCTCAAACGCTGGCAATCCACCCACCCGGAACTCTTCGTCAAGCAGGTACGCGATCGTCCGGGATCTGACACCCGCAGCGTCCACAAAGCTGGTGATCTGGGCATCGGCCAGCGCCGCGAACGCGGGGTCGACCACGATCCGGCCCTGCTGCAGGGTCGCCAGCCCCGCCCGGGTCCCCAACCACAACGTGCCGGCGGGATCGCGATGCAGGCTGTACACCGCCGGATCGGGCAAGGCCGCGCCGGCCTCGACGCGGCGGAAGCCCGCATCGGCGCTGAAATGGGCGAGGCCGTCATTGGTGCCCACCCAGAGTCCGCCCGCGGCATCGTCCAGCACGCTCCACAGGAGGGTGTCGTGCAGGCCCTGACGACGGCTGAGCACGCGCAGGGCGGAATCGCTGATTCGCAGCAGGCTCTCGCGCTGGCTGCCCAGCCAAAGATCACCGTCGCGGTCCTCGAACATCACGTGCAGCCAGGGCCGCGGCGTGAAGTCGGCATCGCCGATCGATTCCTCGCTGCCGTCCGGCCGCAGCCGCTGCAGGCGCTCGACGCTGGCCGCCCACAGGTTGCCGTCGCGATCGGCCAGCAGGGTCGGTACCGGCACCGCAGCCAGCGCCTCGAAGCTTGGCTGGAACTCACCGCTCGCCGGGTCCAGCAACCACACGCCACGACGGGTGCCCACCGCAATCCGACCCTGCCATACCGCCAGACCGAGCACCCGCAGGTCCGGATCTGGTAGCGCGTAGCTACGTGGCTCGGGGCCGTCCAGGCGCCACAGCTGGGCCTCTCCGCCCGCCCACAGCGCGCCGCTGTCATCGACGCTGAGCGCATGCACCGAATGCCCGGACAGATATCGCGCTTGGGCGGCATCGCCGCGCGCGCGCAGGCCATCGACGGTGGCGGCCAACAGCTCACCCCGCCACAGGGTCAGCGCACGCACCGAGGTCGGCTGCGGCGCGACCGCGACTTCGCTGAAGGTTCCTGCCTGCTGGCGCAGCAGGCCGCGCGGCGTGCCGAACCAGACCGCGCCCTCAGCATCGGCCAGACTGCTGGTCGGCATGCTCAGGTCGAGCCCGGTATTGGCGCGGTTGAAGGTGACGAAGTGCTGGCCGTCGAAACGGGCGATGCCGTTCTGGGTGCCGGCCCACAGGTAGCCACGGGTGTCCTGGCTGAGGGTCAGCACGGTGATCTGCGGCAGCCCGTCTTCGGCAGTCCAGCGCTCCAACAGATAGTCGGCGAAGGCGGTTTCAGGCTCCAGCGCCGACGCGGGCGCGGCGACCAGCAGCAGTGTCAGCAGCGCTACGAGCGCGCCGCTGCGCGCGCGCAGCAGCCACCCTGAAGCACACGCACGGCGGCGGCGGTCGGTCATGACAGTCGCGAGATGCAAACGGCGTTCCCGCAGCCGGCGTCGGCGCGGGCGCAGTGACGGTTACCATAGCCGCCCTTTTGCCTGGCGGGCCTGCCGTGACCCTTCCCGACTATCCCTTCGCGCCCAAGCGCTTCGACCGCGGCGACGGCATCGAAATGAGCTACCTCGACGAGGGCCAGGGCCACCCGGTGCTGATGGTGCATGGCAATCCGACCTGGTCGTACTACTACCGCCATCTGGTGCTGGCACTTCGCGGCAACCACCGCTGCATCGTCCCCGACCACATCGGCATGGGCCTGTCCGACAAGCCCGACGACAGCCGCTACCGCTACACCCTCGACAGCCGCGTGGCGGATCTGGACTCGCTGATGGCGAAGCTCGAACCCAGCCAGCCGGTCACCCTGATCGCGCACGACTGGGGTGGTCTGATCGGTCTGGCCTGGGCGCTCAAGCATCCGCAGCGGATCGCCCGCATCGTGCTGCTGAACACCGCCGGCTTCACCATGCCGGCCGACAAGCGCCTGCCGGGTCTGCTCAAGCTGGGGCGCGACTCAGGCCTGGGAGCGCTGTTGATCCGCGGCTTCAACGCGTTCTCGGCCGGCGCGACCCGGCTGGCGGTGAAGAAGCCGATGCCGGCCGCCGAGCGGCGCGCGTTCACCGCGCCCTACGACAGCTGGGCCCACCGCATCGCCACCCTGCGTTTCGTGCAGGACATCCCGCTCAGCGCAACTGATCCGGCTTGGGCCACGGTGTCCGAGCTCGGCCAGCGCCTGGGCGAGTTCGCGCACACGCCGGCCCTGCTGCTGTGGGGCATGCAGGATTTCGTGTTCGATCACACCTGTCTGCGCGAATTCCGCCGCGCCTGGCCGCAGGCACGTGCGGTCGAATACGCCGAGGCCGGCCACTACGTGCTGGAAGACGCGCGCGCCGAGGTACTGGCCGAGGTCGCGGCCTTTCTGCAGGCGCATCCGGTGGCGACCTGACAGATCCGCTGCACCGCCCCGCGCCGATCGCCTGAGTGGCGCGGGTAGTTCAGTCCGAGAATGCGTCCCAGACCGCTGCTGACGCCGCACCACACGGGCGCGTGGCATGCTGCCGCGCTTCACCATCAGGGCTCCGCCGTGCTCAGCCTGCCGCCGCTTGCGCTGTACATCCACATTCCGTGGTGCGTGCGCAAATGCCCCTACTGCGATTTCAACTCGCACCGCGCGCCCGAAGCGCTGCCGGTGGAGGCCTATGTGCGCGCCCTGCTCGCCGATCTGGAGCAGGAGCTGCCGCAGGTCTGGGGCCGGCCGGTGTCGAGCATCTTCTTCGGCGGCGGCACGCCCAGCCTGTTCCCGGGTGCGGCGATCGGCGCGATTCTCGATGGCGTGGCCGCGCGCCTGCGGCTGATGCCGGGGCTTGAGATCACCCTCGAAACCAACCCCGGCACCGCCGAGTTCGACCGCTTCGAGAGCTACCGCGCGGCCGGCGTCAACCGCATCAGCTTCGGCGTGCAGAGCTTCGACGACGCGCGTCTGCAGGTGCTCGGCCGCATCCACGACAGCGGCCAGGCGCTGCGCGCTTTTGAGCTGGCGCGCGCGGCCGGCTTCGACAACATCAACCTCGACCTGATGTACGCCCTGCCCGGCCAGGACATGGCCGGCGCCTTGTCCGACCTCGAACAGGCAATCGCGCTCGCCCCCGAACACCTCAGCCACTACCACCTGACGCTGGAACCCAACACGGTGTTCGCGGCCAAACCGCCGGCCGGCCTGCCCGACGAGGACAGCGCCTGGGACATGCAGGCGGCCTGCCAGCAGCGGCTCGCCGAGGCCGGCTATGCGCAGTACGAGATCTCGGCCTACGCGCGGCCGGGTCGGCAGAGCCAGCACAACCTCAACTACTGGCGCTTCGGCGACTACCTCGGCATCGGTGCCGGCGCCCACGGCAAGATCACCCTGCCCGCTGAAGACGGCGTGATCCGGCGCTGGAAGCACAAGCATCCGCAGACCTATCTCGACGGCGCCAGCAGCAGCGCACGGATCGGCGGCGAGCAGCGCATCGAGCCCGCCGACCTGCCCTTCGAGTTCATGCTGAACGCGCTGCGCTTGCTCGAAGGCAGCGACTACACCCACTTCGAGGCCCGCACCGGCCTTCACCGCAGCACCCTCGACGCCCCCTTCGCAGAAACCGTCCGTCGCGGCTGGCTGCAGGTCGAGGGCGAACGCTTCCGCGCCAGCGCCCTGGGCCAGCAGTTTCAGAACGACTTGATTGGGGTATTTCTGGCGTCGTAGGTGGGGTTTGATGGGTGGGAGGGCGAGGCTTCTGGTGCTGGGGTGGATGGGGATTCGGGATTTCACTTGGCGGGCAGCCGCACGAGCGCAGACTCAAATCTTCGATGATGTGGGCGGCACCGGGCGCAGCCGAAGCCTCCAAATCGCGACCGCCCATCCGGGCTCCACACCGAATCCCGAATCCCGAATCCCGAATCCCGAATCCCGAATCCCGAATCCCAATCCATGCTCACCGAACGCCACCTCCACTGCCCCTGGTGCGGCGAAGGCTTCGATGCCTTTGTCGACCTTTCCTACGGCGAATCCGAATACGTCGAGGATTGCCCGGTGTGCTGCCGGCCAATCACCCTGTCGCTGCGCGTGGACGGCGATGGCGAGCTGGAGGATCTTGGCGTGGATCGGGAATAGTTCGGCGCGGATACGATCCAGGCCGCGCCTTTCTCAACCCGGATCGCGCGGAAGTTCGGCCATGTGCAGCGCGTGGATGGTGCCAGCCGCTGCCACCACCGCGGTGTAACCCGGCGCCGGACTGAGTCGTCGCAGGCTCCATGCGGCGGGATCGCCGGCCTCGGGCGGTGCGCAGCGCAGCTGTGGATCCGCGCTGCTGGGATCGATCTCGAAACACCAGCGATGCAGCCGATCCTGCAGGCCGCTGCCGGTGGCCTTGCAGGCGGCTTCCTTCGCCGTCCACGCGTGCAGAAAGGCGCGCGCCTGCAATTCATCCGGCAGCGCCGCCAGAGCGGCCGCCTCCAGCGGATCGAAGTAGCGCCGGGCCAGCCGCAGTACCGGTGGCTCGCGGTCGAGTCGTTCCAGGTCGACGCCGACCCGCAGCCCGCGCGCCACCGCCACCACGCTGCCGCCGACCGTATCGCTCAGGCTGAAGCTCAGCTCGGCACCGACACCGAGCAGGAACGGTCGGCCGCGCGGCTCACGCCCGAACTGCAGATCGGCCGCGGCTTGGCCGACATACGGTGCCAGCGCGCGCCGCAGCATACGGTCCAGTTGCACGTGGCGCTCGCCGGGGTTGACGGCCGGCGCAGGGCACCACAGCAGGTGGGCTTCACCTGCGGCCAGTTCGGTGTTCAAGCTCATGCCGACGAGGATGCCATGCACAGGCATATCGGGCGGCCGGCTTGCAAGCCCTTGACTTCGCGGGCACAATGCGCGGCTCGCTGTGTCCGGTCGATTCGTCGACAGGTGTTTCGGGGTTTGCGCAGTCACCCCGCAGCTGCACCTGGACATCGCATTGCTGCATCCCGACTGCGCGCGCCGAGCCCTTACCGGGCACTCATCAGCGCGGGGCCGCTGCCTTCCTGGCCAAGGGGGGCATCACCAATCACCATCGAGGTGCGCCATGGCACGAGTTTGCCAAGTGTCCGGAAAAGCCGTTCAGAGCGGCAACAATGTTTCGCACGCCAACAACCGAACCCGCCGCCGCTGGCTGCCGAACCTGCATGAACGCCGGTTCTGGGTCCCCAGCGAGAAGCGCTGGATCAAGCTGCGTGTATCCGCCCATGCCCTGCGCACCATCGACAAGAACGGCATCGAAGCCGTGATCGCCGAACTCCGCGCCCGCGGCGAAAAGATCTAAGGAGCTCCGATCATGGCATCCAAGCGCGACAAGATCCGTCTGATCTCTTCTGCCGGCACCGGTCATTTCTACACGACCGACAAGAACAAGAAGACCATGCCGACGAAGATGGAAATCAAGAAGTACGATCCCGTGGTTCGCAAGCACGTGATGTATAAAGAAGGCAAGATCAAGTAATCGGCGCCTTCCGCTGATTTGCACAAAGCCCGCCTAAATGGCGGGCTTTGTTTTGGGGCGGAGCAAAGGGGTTGCCGAGCGGGTTGCTACTCGAACTCGCACCGCATCGAGGATCAACGCGCCAACGCCCGAGCGGGGCGCCAAGTGGGCAGAGCATCTGCGCTGGGCCAACACGCTCTGCGTCAGCAAATCCGCGCCTGGCTGGGACTCAGCCGACGTAGCCTGCGAGCACGAACAGGGCCAGCACCGACAGCCACACCAGCAGGATCCGCCAGACCAGGCTCATCGCGTCGCGCAGCTCTTTCAAGGAGGCGGCGGGTATATCGGCGCCGCCGGCCGGGGCCACGGCTTCGACATCGGCCGGTGGCTCAAGGCCTTCCTCCAGCGCGCCCTCGACCACTTCCTCACGCACGCTGGCGCGGGCGACGGCATCCAGAAAGCCGAGGTCCAACACGAACCAGCCGGCGGCGCGCCCGGCATGCCAGTCGCGCCAGGCCGCGAGCACCGCATCGAAGTGTGCGGCCAGCGCCAGCGCCAGGCACATCAGCTGCGCGGCCGGCCAATCCAGCAGCACGGCGAAGCGCTGCAGCGGCTCGCGCTGCGAGTCAGCGGCGGCTTGACGCACGCCGGCCGCCAGCTGGCTCAG
Source organism: Aquimonas sp. (assembly GCF_044377145.1). Taxonomy (NCBI): domain Bacteria; kingdom Pseudomonadati; phylum Pseudomonadota; class Gammaproteobacteria; order Lysobacterales; family Lysobacteraceae; genus Aquimonas; species Aquimonas sp. The sequence goes on along the minus strand of NZ_JBILJQ010000047.1, from coordinate 36,255 downwards.
CCGATACAGCAGCGCACCCGGCGCGCCCAGCAGCAGAAACCAGAACAGCACGCCGAACCAGCGGGTCAGCCCTTGTCGGAACACCGTATGCACCAGCGGCGTGCCCGAGCTCGCCACATCGAGATCGCCACCGGACAGCCGATGCAGTGCCTCAGCGCGGGTCTGCGGGTCGGCCGCGCCGGCCAAGGCTTCCACATCCAGATCCAGATCGCGCGGGCCCCAGCACAGGAACAGCACCGCCAGCTGCAGCAGGAACAGCAGCAGGCCGAACAGCAGATCCGCCAGCAGCCACTGCACCGCGACCAGGGCCAGCAGCGGCGCGGCGATCAGCACCAGCCAGCCCCAGGGGCTGCCCAACAGCGGCTGGCGCTGGCCCTCCGCCAAGGCGGCGGCAAGCAGGGCAGAAGCGCGATCGTGATGGCGCAGACGCTGTGCGGCGGGCGCCAAATGGTCGAGCACCAGCGACAGAACAACAGCGACGAGTGCAGCGGACATGGGTGCTCCGGAAAGCGTGTGGAGAGGGCGGCGGGCCCGAAGGCTCACCGCGCTGAGGTTGGTGGAAAAGCCGAGCCCCCGCAAGTCTGCGCCGACGCGGCCCTACCTGCAGCAGCGCGTGGCGGTGCGCGCGCGGGCTCAGTGGCCTTGGCTGTTGGCAGCCGCCGGCAGTGAGTGCTGGCGTGACTTCGGCACGGCCGATGCATATCACTGTAGGCGCTCACTCACCATCGAGGTCGACCATGTCCACGCCCGCCGTCATCCTGCACAGCACGCCCGCCACCGCGCTCTGGCACGACCTGGTCCGCGAGGGCGAGCAGCGTGCGCAGGCGCCACTGGATGAGCCGAGCGAGAGCTTTCTGGTGTTCACCCTGATGCGCCATCTCGGCAATGCCGGCCTGGCCGAACCGGCGATGGCGCTTGGCTACCTGCAGGCCTTCCAGCAGTCCGGTCGGCTGCGCAGCCTGGCCCTGCAGGATGTCGGCGAACGCTGCCTGCTGATCGCCGGCTTCTACCCTGACCTGGCGCAGCGCCGACGTGTATCGCTGCGCTATTACCTTGAGCTCGGCCAGGGTGCCTTTGTTCAACTGGCGAACGAGGCCCGCAGCGCGATGGGCGATCTCTACGGCGCGGTCGCGCGCCAGTTTGCCCGGCTGGTGCGGGTGCTGTCGGAGCTGCGTGCACTCTCAGGTGACTGGCATGGTCTGAAGCCGCTGGACCTGCACTCGCTGAGCCTGCAGGCCGGGTTCGACACGCAGGCGGCGGCGTTTCCGGGCGCGGTGCTGATCGGCGCCGAGGGCCGGGCCTGAACTTGAAGTCGCGCAGCGCGCATCGAGGCCCGACTGGGCGGGCGAGCGCCACGCGCCCGCTCTGCTGCGCAGCTTCTGCCGGCGCGCTAAGCGCCGACTGACCAACCACAGCTGCGGCAACTGCGCCGCGTGCGCAGCGGCCACAGCGGCAGGCCGATCAGCAGCCAGGTCAGAAAGGCCGGCCGCCGCCCGGTCTGCTGAGGCATGCCCAGTTCGCCACCGCAGTGGCTGCAGCGCTCGGGCTCAGGCTCGATGTCTACGTCGGCATCAGCCTGGAGCTCCGACGCAGCGGCGGCATCGAACGCGTCGGTGTCGAAATCGTCCGGCTCGTTGAGCACGCGCACTGCGTCTTCGGCACATGCAGAAGGCACCTGCAGACGCACGCCACCCATGGCATTGGAATACAACCACTGCATGTTGATGGTGTGTTCGTCGGCAATGAAGGCAGGAATGCCCTCGGCATCCAGCCGCATCTTGGCGAAATGCGCTTCGTGCGGAAACGAGAACGTGGCGACAGTGATGAGCATCGTGGTTCCTCGACGTGCGATCGGGTGAGCGATCGCGCGGGTAGCTTGCCGGCCGGTCTGCGCACGCCGCAGGCGCCTACGCGCCTGCGGCCGCGGACGTCCTCGCTGACGACTCGATCTCCGGCCAGCTCAGGCCCGCTTAGCGGCACTGCGCCGGCAGCCGCCGGGACTCGATGCTGGCGAGCTCCACCTGCGCGGCCAGTTCGGTCAGCGCCTCGGCATCGCTGGTGTGGGCGGCATGACCACAGCTCCAGATCAACTGGCCGCGGGTATCCAGCTCTGGCAGCAGATACAGATGCTCACCGGCCAGAGCAATCGACCCTTCATCGTCGAAGCGGATCAGGATCGCACCGCCGTCGAAGTCGATGCTGACCAAGTCATCGTCGGTCCGCAGTGGCAGCGGCAGGCCCAGCGCACCGGCATCGTCCGGCAGGGCGCCCGCGCTGAGGTAGTGTTCGGCAATCGCGGCTTGCAGCGGGCGCGCCGCGCTGATCGCCGCGCTGACGCGGGTGCGCTGCGTGTAGTCCTCGTAGGCCGGCAGCGCGACCGCGGCGAGCACGCCCGCCGCTGCGACCGTCGCCATACCGCCGGCCGCGCCGAGGCCCTCCAGCGGCGTGTGCCCATAGTTCAGCTGCAGAGCAAGCTGGTTGGAATCGAGCACCAGTTCGACCCCGATCGGGCTCTGCTCGGGCAGCGCCAGCTGCTGCGCGGTCGGCAGCTTGAACAGATCGATCGAGCCACCGGTGAGATCACTGAAGCTCTGCAGGAGCTCCAGGTTGACCGCGTACACGCTGCGCGAAACATGCCGCAACTGGCTCGACGCTGACAGCAGCGCCTGCGCACGGTCATTGCCTTGGGTGCGTTCCAGCCATTGGCCAACATCGGTATCGGCATTGCGGTCGAGCCGCTCGATCAGAGGCTGCGGCAGCGTGGACACGTACAGCCAGCCGCCGTCCTCGTAGTAGTACAGGTGGGTACGGACTCGACCGTACAAACTCAGCCAGTCAGAAGTGGGTAGCGCAGGTGTTTGCGCGTCAGCGCCGCCGAGGGTTTTCATGAGATCGGTGCTGGAGGGCAATTGCAGATGGTGCAGTTCGACGCCGGCGTGACTGTGGACGGCGTGCTTGGCACCCAGGCGCTCGACCAGATTATTCACCACCACATCAAGCGCGGCGCGGTCGGCCAGCTTCAATGCCTGCCAGGAACCGCTTGCGTCGCCGGCCAGCACGAAGGGCCCAGCCCAGGGCGCCCGCCATTGCGCAAAGCTGAGGCCGCTGCGCTTCTGCAGCTCGGCCTCGATTTCGGCGAACGCGTCGGCGTCTGCTGCGGACGCCTGCTGTGCCTGAACCACATCGAACAGAGCGCGGCTCTCGGCTACGCCAGGCAACACACCGGTCAGCACCCAATCGGGATCGCCAGCTGCGGTGGCGTCGAACCGGTGTGGGCCGGAGGGCAACAGGCCGGCCCAAGGCGTCGCCTGTTCGAATTCGATGCGCAGGGCCAGGCTGCCGTGCCCGTCCGAGTGACCCCAACCCAGGGCCAGCGCCTTGGCGCCCTCAAGGGTGGGCGACAGCCAGGCGTGCTCAGGGGGCAGGGCGGACAGCAGCAGCGGGCGAGCCGCGACCATGTCGAACCACAGCACGCCACCTTGGCCGCCGTCGTCGATGCGGCGCTCCAGGCCGCGCATCACGTGGGTGTCCTTGGCCGCGCCAACCTTGCTGATCAACAGCTTCAGCTGTTCTTCGTTGGCGAACATGCCGGCGAGCACGAACAGGCGCTGCTGGTCGGCGCGATAGTGCAGATACAGCGGCGTGCCGCCTGCATCGAGGCTGGCATTGCCCGCGTCATCGAAACTCAGTGCGCCCAAGTGACCACCCGTAGCCGCGTTGACCAGCTGTGCCGCAGCCGCTGCATCGGCCGCTTTAAGTCGCACGCTGAACAGTGCACTGGCGGCCGGACTCGCCGCCTTGCCCGGCGCCACCACCGCCAGTTCGATCGGCGAGGCCGAGGCCTCGATCAGCTGCAGCGGGCCGTCGCCCAGCTTGAGCATCAGCGCGTCGCTGATGAAGGCCTTGCGCAGCGCCAACACCGCATCGACGGCGGCCTGATTCGAATGCATGGCGTCGCCAGCGCGCCCGCTCGGCGCAGCCAGCACACCCCACAGGCTGGGCACGCGCGCATAGGCGATCGTGTCGGCCGGCAGACGCTCGCGCAGCCAGGGCGGATGCGCGCTGGCTTCAGCAATTTCTGCCGCGCTCGCCATCGGCACCGAGGGCGTGGGCACCGCGGCCGGGTCGCTGGAGCAGGCGGAAAGCGTGGCCACCAGGGCACAGGCCAACAATCGAATACGCATACGCGGAACCCTTCAGGCGTGGTAAGAGCCCGCGATTGTTTCACACCATGAATCGACGGGCTCCAGGCGGTCAGCTCGACCGGCGAGCGTCGTCTTTCCGCATGCGCGCCTCGGCGCGTCAGCCGTGCGCGTCGGCGCAATCGCCCTTCAGACCTTCACCTCGGCTACGCGCCGGCGTCCAGCCATTCCTGCACCAGCCGGCGCGAGATCGAGATCCGCGGCGGCAGTTTGACTTCACCGGCAGCGATCGCGGCGCGCAGCTCGGCGCGCGAGAACCAGCGCGCGTCTTCGAGCTCATCACCGAGCTCGATCGTGGGGTCGGAGGCTTCAGCGAAGAAGCCGAGCATCAGCGAGGCCGGGAACGGCCAGGGCTGGGAGCTGTGGTAGCGGCAGCTGGCGACGCGCACGCCGGATTCTTCACGGACTTCGCGGATCAGCGCGTCTTCCAGCGATTCGCCGGGCTCGACGAATCCGGCCAGAGTCGAATAGCGGCCGGGCGGCCAGCCGGCCTGGCGGCCGAGCAGGGCGCGGCCGGCGTTTTCGACCAGCACGATGATCGCGGCATCCAGCCGCGGGAAGGTCTCCAGCCGGCAATCGGGATTGCTGCAGCGGGCGCTGTGGCCGGCGCGGCTCAGTGCGGTCGGGCTGCCGCAGGCACCGCAGTAGCGCGCGCGGGTCTGCCACAGCAGCAGCGCTTTGGCGTAGGCGAACAGGCCGGACTGAAACGCGCTGAGCGCGGCGGCGGCCTCGCGCAGGCCCATCCAGCGCGCGCCATCGGGCAGATCGACCTCACGCCCGACCTGCGCCGCCAGCGCGAACCAGGGCGTGTCGCCGTCCAACCCGAGAAAGCTGGCATCCGTTGGCCGGGTGTGGCCGAAGCGCTGCGGCTCGAAGCTGAGCAGGCGCTCGCCGTGCAGCAGGGCCTGACCTTCGAAGTCGACGCACAGCACCCGCGCACGCGGCCAGGCCGCATCGAGCCAGGCAGTGTCTTCGCGGCGCTCTCCAGCGCGGTCGAGGGCCAGCTGAGCAAACAGATTCGGCGGGCTGGGCGTGGCTGCCGGCGAAGTGCCGGGGCGGTAGGGCGGCACGGGCGCAGACACGGCGGGCTGGGCTCAGGTTGGGAGTGGAATCGAGACTTCAGGCCGAGAACGAGGAGCCACAGCCGCAGGTCGTCTTCGCGTTCGGATTGCGGATCACGAACTGGGCGCCGCTCAGGCTCTCGCTGTAGTCGACCTCGGCACCCATCAGGTACTGCAGGCTCAACGGATCCACCAGCAGGGTGACGCCGCCACGCTCGACCACCAGATCGTCTTCGCTCTGCGCCTCGTCGAACTCGAAGCCGTACTGGAAGCCGGAGCACCCGCCACCGCTGATGTAGACGCGCAGCTTGAGGGCGTCATTGCCCTCCTCATCGATCAGCCGACGCACTTTGGTGGCAGCGGCTTCGGTGAAGAAGATCGGCGATTCGATCGACTGATAGCTGGGGGCAGTGTTCATGGCGGTCCTGTAGGGCTTCGGCGCTGGTCGAGAGATGGCGACGCCAGCGCACCGGCGCAAGCCTAAACCAGTGCACCCGGTCAGATGTCGGCTCGGCCTGAACGGCGTGCGGCGCGCAGCCCTGTCATGCCTCGCCCTTGTCCGGCCCCGACAGGCGCTTGGGCTCACTCTGCTGATGGATCAGCCGCCCGGTCAGCATCGATCCGGCCACCATTTCCACCGAGTTGTAATGCACATTGCCCTCGACGCGTGCGGCGGCGGCGAGCTCGATTCGCTGGCTCGAATAGATGTCGCCGTGCAGCTGGCCATTGACGATGACATGCGGCGCGCGCACTTCGCCTTCGATGCTGCCGCGCTCCGAAAGCGTGACCAATGCGGTCGGGTCGGCCTCGTCGGCGAGCACCGAGCCCTCGATCCGCCCTTCGATGTAGAGCCCGCCGCTGAAATGCACGTCGCCGCGAATGACCACACGTGGGCCGATCAGGGTTTCAACGCCGCCGCCGGTGCGGGCGGACTTGTTCTTGTCGCTGCCAAACATGCTTCAGGCTCCTGGTGGTACGGTTGCTGTGGCGGGCTGGGTGTCGGCCCACGGAATGCTGCGCTCGCTGCGGCCGGACTCACCGTCCACGCTGACTTTGACACTGTGCGGGGTGAAGCCCGTCGGCAGCATTACAGTGCCTTCGATCTGCTGAAAGTACTTGAAGGCGAATTCAATCGGCGCGGCCTGCCCGGCCTGCTCGACCTGCAGTAGATCAGACCATTCGAGCTTGGCCAGCTGGCCGTCCCGCACGCCTTCGATGCTCAGGCGCAGGCTGCCACGGGAGAGCTGGGTTGTCTTGACGTTCTGGGTCAGTGTGAGCCGGAAGTGGTGCGCTCCGCTGTCAGCGGCCTGCATCGAAAGACTGTGGATCGACAGGCCCTGGCGCTGCGCGCTGCCTCCGACCAGGCGTTCGTAGAAGGCGACATCGGCCTCGAGTGCCGCGATGCGCTCGTCGCGATCGGCCAGGTCACGCTGCAATTCTTGGTTGGCGGTACGGCTGACTTCATCCGACCGCTTCAGGATCACGTTGCGCTGCCGCAGTCGCGCCAACCGATCTTCCAGGCTGCCGACCTGCTCAGTCAGCTCGCCGGTCGATGGCCCCTCGTTGGCCGACCCGGCCGGTGTCGGCGCGAGCCGGTACACCGCCATTCCAACCGCCGCCAGCGACAGCAACCAAAGCAGCCACAGCCAAGGACTGAAGCGGCGGCCGGCATGGCTACGCGGCACGATGACGAAAGGGCTGGGGTTGGACATGGCAAACACTGGCGTAAGCAAAGCCTTCGATTAGGCCGGCGGCGGCCCGAGGCGTCAAGGCTCACCTGCGCCAAGCCTCGCGACAGCGGCGCAGCGCTGGGCTAACGTGCGGGTTGATCCGCCTTGGACCCACGTCTATGGACTCGACACATCTGTTCGCGCTCGCGCTGGCCCTTGCCTGGTTGTGCGGGCTGCGCGTGTATCTGACCGTGCTGGCGGTCGGCCTGGCCGGAATGACGGGCGCCGTGGAGCTGCCGCCCGCATTGGCGGTGTGCAGCTCTCCGTGGGTGCTGAGCGTCGCCGGCGTATTGACCCTGGTCGAGTTCAGCGCCGACAAGATCCCCGGCGTCGACTCGGTCTGGGATCTGCTGCATACGCTTTTGAGAGTGCCGGTGGGCGCCCTGCTGGCCGGCGCCACCCTGGCCGCGCCGGGCGACAGCATGAGCACGCTCGGTCTGCTCGCCGGTGGCGGCGCTGCCTTGCTCAGCCACGGCCTGAAGTCCGGCAGCCGGGTCTTGATCAACGCCTCGCCCGAGCCCGCCAGCAACTGGACCGCCTCACTCGGTGAGGACGCCCTGGCGCTGACTGCACTGTGGTTCGTGGTGCAGAACCCGCTGCTTACCCTGTGCGCACTGGTGGCCGCCAGCGTGCTCGGATTTGCGCTGGTGATCTGGCTGTTGCGCCTGCTGGCGCGGCGCCTGGGTGGCCGGCGCGCCAGTAGCACGGAACCTGCATAGACGACCGAACTGCGCGCGGGCGCCCGCACTGGGTATAGTTCGGACACTTTTGTGGCACCGCGCACTGTTTGCCCCCGCCCACCCACTGCCGAGTTGCCCTCATAGACATGTACGCGCAGGACGAAAGCCAGCAGCGGACCGAACTGAGACTCGCGTTTCTGCGTCATCTGCCGAAGCGGATCGATGCGGTCTGCCGGCGCGCGCGCCGCTTCTGCGAAAGCGGGTGGGACATCAACGGCCTGACACTGCTGTACGAAGATGTGCAGCGCCTGGCCGGCGCCAGCGGCCGCTACGGCGCACTGGAGGCCAGCGAGACCTTGCTGGTGCTGGAAACCCTGCTCGGCGAATTGGCCGAATCCGGCGCACTGCCGGATGAAGTCGGCAGCGGCCATCTGCTGACCCTGCTCGACAGCCTGAGCGAGAGCAGCCTGGCCGATACCTATCCGGAAGAAAGCACCGAGCCGACCAGCCCGCATCCCTTCGCGACCTCAGCCCAGGACGTCGGTGCCGCGCATCTGCGCAGCGAAATCGCGCCGCCAAACTACTGGCGGCGCTGGACCGGCGATGTCCAGGCACCGGCGGCGACTCTGGTGGCCGCTGCGGCGCCGGTCGCCGTTACTGCGACGCTACCGACCAGCCCGGCCCCCAAGGCGCGCCCGACTGCAATCGCGGCAGCGTCGAAGCCTGCCAGCATGCCGCGCAGCGCAGCCAATGGGCGTCGCATCTACCATCTCACCGACGGCTGCGAACTGGCCTGTGAACTCGACCAGCGGCTGGAAGCGCAGGGCTACGAGCTTGAATTGCTGGAGTCAGCCGACGAGCTGAAAGAGATCCTCAACGCGCTGGCGCCGGATCTGGTCATCGTCGATGCCGCCTTCATGAACGACATCGAGGGCGTTGGCGCGGTGCTGCGCGCCACCCGCGAGCGCACCGGCACCCGTCTGCCAATGCTGGTGATCTCGAACGAAGACAGTATTCCGGCCCGTCTGGTTGCCCGCCGCGCCGGCGCGGATGCGCTGCTGGTGCGCCCGGACGGCGCCGAACCGGTGTTGGCCAAACTGTCCGAGCTGCTGGTCTCGGCCGGTGAAGCCACCTACCGCGTGCTGGTGGTCGAGGACGACCGTTCACAGGCGCTGTTTGCCGAGTCGATCCTGCGCAATGCCGGGATGGAGGTGCAATCGGTCTACGAGGCCTTCGATGTGCTGCAGGCGATGGAAACCTTCCGCCCCGACCTGGTGCTGATGGACCTCTACATGCCGCACTGCGACGGCACCGAACTGACCGCGCTGATCCGCGAGCGCGAGGAGTTTCTGCACACCCCGATCGTGTTTCTGTCCGGCGAAAGCGACCAGGACAAGCACTTCGAAGCACTCTCGGCCGGCGGCGATGATTTCCTGTCCAAACCGATCCGCCCCAAGCACCTGATCGCCGCGGTCAACAACCGCGTCCGTCGCGCCCGCGCGGTGCAGGAGCGCGCCCAGCTGCGCGACCCGCGCGACCCGGTCACCGGCCTGCACCGCCGCACCTACATGCTCGACCGCCTGGCCGAAACCCTGGCCAGCGACAACGTCCGCGAACACCCGGGCGGCGTGCTGTTTATCGAAATCGAAGGCGTACCGCAGCTGCGCGAACGCTACGGCCTGACCGCGCTGGAGCAGTTGTTGTCCGAGGCCAGCACCCAATTGTCGGCCGCACTGGGCGACGGCGAGTTCGCTTGCCGCTACACCGACGGCTGCTATGTGGTGTTCTCCGCGGATCGCGACGAGGCCACCCTGGAGCGCTTCGCGGTCGATCTGCGCAACAGCCTGATCACCCACCCGTTCAAGGCCGAGGGCAAACCCTTGCGGCTGCGCGCGGTGGCGGGCGTGGTTTCGTTCAAGCACAACTTCGCAGATGCCGGCGCCATGCTCAATGCGGCCGAACGTGCCGCCCGCGAGGCCCGCTCAGGCGATCGTGGCGTGCATCGCTTCGCGCCACCGCAGCGTCCGGCCGAGGCGCATACCAGCGCTCTGCTGGCGCTGATCCGCAACGCCATCGACGCCGATGGTTTCGAGCTTCTGTTCCAGCCGATCGTCGCCCTGCAGGGCGGCGAGGACGCCCAGTACCAGACCCTGCTGCGCCTGCGCGACGACCATGGTCGGCTGCATCTGGCCGCCGTCATCATTCCGCTGGCGGAAAGTGCCGATCTGATTCTGGAGGTCGACCGCTGGGTGCTGATGCAGGCGATCCGCATGGTCGACCAGCGTCGCAGCGCGCATCGGCCGGTGCGTCTGTTTGTCAGCCCGTCGACCAGCAGCCTGCTGGCACCGGGCCAAGCCGACTGGATTCGCGCCCAGCTGGCGGCACGCCAGATCGCCGGCGAGTCGCTGGTGATCGAGCTGCCACTCGAAGACGTCGAGCCGCGCGCCGAAGCGGTGGAAGATTTCTGCAGCCAGCTGATGCCGCTCGGTGTGCAGTTCTGCCTGAGCCGTTTTGACGGTGAACATTCAGCCGAGACCCTGCTCAACCGGCTGCCGCTGTCCTTCGTCAAGATCGCGCCGAAGTATCTGGCGGCGGCGCAGACCCCGGCGCTGCGCGACGAGCTGCGCAAGCTGGTCGACCTCGGCCATCGCTTCGGCCTGCAGGTGATCGGCCAGCGCGTCGAGGATGCCCAGGCGGCGGCCACTCTTTGGATGAGTGGTATCGACTACATCCAGGGCAACTTGGTACAGCAGGCTGCGCGCGAGCTTGAGTTCGACTTTCAGGCGGCGGTGCTTTGACCCTCTCGCCGGGTCTGGCGCGCGCGCTCGGGATCATCGGCGGCGCGCTCGCCATGGGGGCAGCTGTGCTGGTTGCCCTCGGCCTGGCTCTGCCAGCCCTGCTGGTGGCTGGTCTGGCCGGTATCGGCGGTCTGATCGCTGTCGCCGCCGCGCTCGGATCAGGCAGCGCAGCGCCGCCGCCCTCGCGACGCGAGCCGGTGCTGCAGGCGCTGGATCCAGCCGAGCTGCAGCAGCTGCGCGAGGACCTCGCGCAGGCGCGCAAGCTGGAGCGCGAACTGTCCGACGCCAAGCATTCCGCCGAGTCGGCGATGATGGCCAAAGGCGAGTTCCTCGCCACCATGAGTCACGAGATACGTACCCCGCTGAACGGCATCATCCCGCTGCTCGACATCCTGCTGTCGACCCGGCTCGGCGATGACCAGCGTGACTACCTCAACACTGCGCTGCAGTCAGCCCAGCAGCTGCTGCGGATCGTCGACGACATCCTCGACTACTCCAAGCTTGAGGCCAACAAGCTCGAGCTCGAAGCGGTCGGCATCAACCTGCGCGAGCTGCTCGACAGCGTGATGCGGCTGATGGACTCGCCCGCCGAGGCCAAGCATCTGCGGCTGTCGGTGCAGATCGACCCGGCGGTGCGGCTGGCGGTGCGCGGTGACCCGGTACGGCTGCGGCAGATCCTGACCAACCTGCTCAGCAACGCGATCAAGTTCACCGACCGCGGCGGGGTGTCGGTGATGGTGACGCGGCGTGGCGAATCGCGGACCCATCACGAGATCCGTTTCGAGATCACCGACACCGGCGTCGGCATCGCGCCCGAGGCCGCGGCGCGCCTGTTCAAGGCGTTCTCGCAGGCCGATGCCTCGACCACCCGAACCTTCGGCGGCACCGGTCTTGGGCTGGTGATCTGCAAGCGCATCGTTGACCTGATGGGCGGCCAGATCGGGGTCGAAAGCTCGCCCGGCCGCGGCTCGACGTTCTGGTTCCAGGTGCCGCTGCTGAAAGCGATGGGCGACATCGATGTCGAGCGTCGTGAGCTGGGCGGCTCGCGCGTGCTGCTGGTCACCGCTGACGCCGCCCTGCAGCGCAAGATGGGCTTGGCATCCGCCAACTGGGGCATCACCCTGGTCCATGCCAGCGGCGCCCAGGATGCCCTGTTCAAGCTGCGCGCCGCCGGCCACCGAGCCGGCAACTGGGCCTTCCATCTGCTGCTGGTCGACCTGGTCAGCGTGCGCACCACCGCGGTCGGACTGCATCGCAGCATCCTGCGCGAAGACAGCCTGGCCAAGCTGCAGATCGTCTACCTCAAGGGCGACGAACCCGCACCGGGCGAGCTCGCCGAAGGCGGGCGCTCGTTGCCGCTGGCGCGCAACCTGCCGGAACCGGAAATGCGCCGCCAGCTCGGCAAGATCATGGAAGGCGAGGTGGTCGGTGGGCTGCCGGTGCACACCGCTGCTGATGTCCACATCGAGGCCGCGCCGAGCCGACGCCCGGTTCCGGAGCCGGCGCCGATGGCGCCTGCGTGGGCCACGCCACCCGCTCCGGCACCGGCGATGCATGCACCTGCGGCAGCCGCATCCACCACGCTGACCGGGGCGCCGGCCGGGCCACTGTCCGGGCGCGCACTGCTGGTGGAAGACAATCCGGTGAACCGTCAGGTGGCGCTGCGCATCCTCAGCTTGGCCGGGCTCGACGTCGACGCCGCCGAGAACGGCCAGGAGGCGCTGGATCGGCTTAAGCTCAACCCCTACGCGCTGGTGCTGATGGACTGCCAGATGCCGGTGATGGACGGCTACACCGCCAGCCGCGAGCGCCGTCGCATCGAGGCACAAAGCGGCCTGGCGCGCATTCCGATCATCGCCATGACCGCCAACGCGATGATCGGCGACCGCGAGAAGTGTCTCGATGCCGGCATGGATGACTACCTCACCAAGCCGCTTGACCGGCAGAAGCTGACCGCGACCCTGACCCACTGGATGCAGCAGTCACCGTATCGGAGCAGCGCGGTGGCGGCAGCTGCCGCACCCAGCGCTGCACCCGCGGCGCGCCAGGCGATGCCGCACGCCGGGGCCGCTGGGCCGCGCGCAGCCCCACCCGCGCCGGCACCCGTAGCGGTCGCCACCGGCCCAGCCCTGGATCAAACCGTGGTGGAAGACCTGCGCGAGGTCATGGGCGATGAGTTTCTGTCGCTGATCCGGGTGTTTCTGGAAGACACCCCGCGCACCCTGGAGCGCCTGCAGGCCGCCGCTGCCGCGGGGGACATTCCGCCAATGGTCGCCGCCGCCCACTCGCTCAAGTCGACCAGCGCCAATCTGGGCGCGCTCGAACTGTCCGAGCTCGCACGCCAGATCGAGCACGGCGGCCGGGCCGGCACTCTGAACAATCCGAGCGTGGTCGCCGCACGGCTGGTAGCGGAGTTCATCCGCGTCGAGGGCGCTATGCGCGCCCTGCTCGGCTGAGCCGCCGCAAGTTCCCAACCGTTGGTCGAGTGCGCAGCTGGATGGGTGCGTCGGGCCCAAACGACTGCGCCCGTCGCGACCTTGATCGCGACGGGCGCAATGTGCTTCCCTGGCGCCAGCCCATCAGGGCTGAGATCAGCTGATCTTGGTCTGCAGATAGTTCTCGACGCCCAGGCGCTCGATCAGCGCCAGCTGGGTTTCGATCCAGTCGATATGTTCCTCTTCGGAACTGAGAATGTCGGCAAACAGCTGGCGCGATACGTAGTCGCCGACCTGTTCGCAGTAGGCCACGCCTGCCTTCAGCGCCGGCAGCGCGTCGTACTCGAGCTTCAGATCGCACTCCAGCGCCTCGCGCGGGGTTTCGCCGATCAGCAGTTTGCCCAACTGCTGCAGATTGGGCAGGCCATCCAGGAACAGGATGCGCTCGATCAACTTGTCGGCGTGCTTCATCTCGTCGATCGACTCGTGATGCTCGTAATCACCCAGCGCCTTGAAGCCCCAGTTGTGGAACATCTTGGCGTGGAGGAAGTACTGGTTGATCGCGATCAGCTCGTTGTAGAGCACGCGATTCAGCAGTTCGATAACCTTGGCGTCGCCTTTCATCGGGCGTCTCCGTGATGCGAATGGGCGTTCACTGTAGCCAACTCGATTGCTCTAAGGCGAAAACTCAATCGAACGCATTCGCAGCCTCGCCGCAAGATCCGGCCGCGCTCGCGGGGAAATCCTCAGCGGGACGAAAGCGCTGGGGTAGACGCAGCGGGTTGGCGGATGCGCTTTGCGAGCGGGGCGGAATGGAACACGCCAACGCTGCAGCATCGCGACGAACCGGGAATTGCGAGGCGGCGGCGCGCTGCCGCACAAGCGCGGCCTTCAGGCAGCGATCGGAATCGCGAACGCTCGGGTCTCATCCAGGATCTGCACCGCAAGCTCGGCGCAGCTGCCGCAGCTGCCGGCGCAGCCAGTCATGGCCGACAGATCCGCCAAGCCCGAGGCGCCGTTCTCGGCGGCTTCGCGGATGGCTCGATCAGTGACACCGTGGCAGAGACAGACGTACATGGCGCAGGCACTCGGGAGTGACGACGCCTGCATTCAATCGCAAATGAGAATGAGTGTCAACAGGACTCGCATCCACGACCTGAACCGGCCCCAAGCTGGGTCCAGACCGGTTCAGCGCGAACTGCCGCCCGCCGAGTCGCGCGCCGCGGCGCGGCGCTCGCGGCGCGGCACTGCCACATCGGCATCCAGCGTCGGTGGAGCAAAGGGAAGGATGCAGGCGCCGGTGGCACGCTCGGCGGCGGGCGCCAGATGCTTCAAAGCCTGCGCATACACCCGTCGCTTGAAGCTGACCACGTGTTCCAGCGGATACCAGAAGTCGACCCAGCGCCAGCTGTCGAACTCCGGCGTATCGGTGGCGTCCAGACGCACATCGTGCTCCTGGCCCTTCAGCTGCAGCAGATACCAGACCTGCTTCTGGCCGATGCACATCGGCCGCTTGCCGGGACGCACACAGCGCCGCGGCAGCCGGTAGCGCAGCCAACCGGGCGTCACTCCCAGCACCTCGACGTGATGGGGCTTCAAGCCAACCTCTTCATCCAGCTCGCGGAACATCGCCTCGAGCGGTGTCTCGTCACTATTCATGCCGCCCTGCGGGAACTGCCAGCCATCCCGCGTCACCCGCCGAGCCCAGAACACCTGGCCTTGCGGATGCATCAGGATGATGCCGACGTTCGGGCGGTAACCGTCCGGATCAATCACGGGACGGGACTCCAAACTCAAGATGACGAGGACTGTGCCACACGCGCAGGAACGGCCACAACAAAAGGCGGGCCGCGCAGCCTGCAGCGAAGCCCGAAATCTGCGGACGGTGCAGGCGGACGACGCGCGGAAATCCACTCTCGATGCGAACCGACGGCGAGCTGCAGGCAAGCGGTCCGGCGGCGGGATCTCCCGCCCAACTTGACCCTGTGCCGGTCCGCGCGCAGAATGCGCGCCCCGCGACCAGGCATCGCCTCACGCGGCATCGGGCTGGCTATGTAGCTCAGCCGGTTAGAGCACAGCACTCATAATGCTGGGGTCGGTGGTTCGAGTCCACCCATAGCCACCATCCCGATGCGAGCGATAACCCCGCGAATCTGCGGGGTTTTGTGCCTTCGATTGAGTCGTCCAAGGCACTCGACGCAGCTGGATGCGAGCTTCCGGGACGCGTTTCCTGCGTCTGGGCGTCGTGCGGAACCGCGCGACAACGGGTAGTACCGACCTCGCCACAACCGGGCTGACGGCACGACTGGCTCGCCCATGGATGAGTGTTCAACGCCTGCGGGGGAATTCAGATCGCGGCCGTCGGCAACAGATCGGACAGTCCGGGGTGATCAACATCCGAGCGCGACGCTCGCACGGCGCCTTGTGGTGAAGCGACCGGCTGCGTCACCGCGAGCTCGAAGCGAGGCGGTCTGACAGCCAAGTAGAACAGACGGCACGAGGGGAAGAATTCACCTCAACGCCAGCAACCCGCGACAACCAACGCCTGCAGGCCGGAACCGCTGGCGCCCGCCGTGGTGGCGGGCGCCAGGACAGCTTTACAGCGCTTCTTTGAATGCCTTGCCGGCCTTGAACACAGGCGCCTTGCTGGCCTTCAGCTTGATCATTTCGCCGGTGCGCGGGTTGCGCGCTTCGCGGGCGGCGCGCTCGCGCACCGAGAAGCTGCCGAAGCCGATCAGGGAGACGGTATCGCCGTTTTTCAGCGCCTCGGTCACGGTGCTGGTGAAGGCGTCGACCACAGCGGCGGCCTGGACCTTGGTCAGGTCGGCGTGTTCGGCGATGGCGGAGACAAGCTCAGATTTGTTCATTGGATGCTTCCTTGTAGTGGACCGCAGGGGCGGGACCGGGTTTGGGAGCCACAGCGGCTTCCGAGACGCGAAGGCTGACTCCGCGGGCTTTGTCCGTCAATGCCTTTTGGTCCCAGAACTGGGGCTTTGAGCGGTTTTCGGCCTCAATCGGTTGCCTCGGCGGCTGCAACCGGCGGATGGCTTGTGTCGAAGGCGCCGGGACGGGGGCATACGTTTCGAACCCGGCGCGCGGTCCAGCCGGATCTCGGGCTGGTAGCGCTGCCCTACAGCAGGCGAGCAACACCCACAGCGGCCACTGCTACGGTGCCTGCACGCCGAGCTGGCGGCGAATCCGCGCAGCCTGCGGGTGGGTGGCAAGCCAGTCGGCGAACGCCTTGACGCGGGCATGATCAGCAGTGCCCAGGGCCTTGATCAGCTCGGCTTCGCGAGCGGCGGTCGATTCGCGTTGACGAATTCCCAGCTGCCAAGGCTGGGTGAAGATCGACGGCAAGTGCGCGCGCAGCTCCAGCGCACCGAGCAGGCTCCACTCGCCTGCATCCAGCCAGAACTCGCCGCAATGGGCGCAAAAGTCGAGGCGATTGGTCACCCCGGCCTCGATCCGGAACTTGCTCATGAAGTGGGCGCACTTCGGGCAGTTCAGCGCACTGGAGGTCTCGGCCAACTCCTCGATGGACCCGGCCCAACTCCCTGCGGGCTGCGACTCCGCCCACTGGCGGGCGTCCAGCGCTGACACCAGCACCCCGCCGCAGCGGCCGCAGCCGTGGCCGGTGAGTCCATTCTCGAGGCGGGTCGGAACCAGGCCGACATCCGTGCAAACGGGACACAGCATCAGGACAATCCGTTCCGGTCTTGGCGGGCCTTGAGCTTAGTGCACAACGCGCCGCCCGCGACGCGCGCTTCGACCAGGGTGGAAGATTTGTGGCGGGAATCGCGTGCATTCGGCTGTGCCGTGTCGGAAAATTGACGGCATGCGTGCCCCCCGCCGTACCGCCCCCCTGTACCAGCTCATCGCCGACAGCCTGGTGGCCCGGATTCAATCCGGCGAGTTCGGTATCGGCAGCCAGTTCCCCACCGAGTTCGAGCTCTGCGCGCATTACGCCGTCAGCCGACACACGGCCCGCGCGGCCTTGGCCCTGCTCAACGGTCAGGGGTTGATCCAGCGCCGGCCCGGTGCGGGCACGCGAGTCACCGCCCCCGCGCCGCCGATGCGCTATCAGCAGGAGGTCGTCTCGATCGAAGACCTCATGCAGTACAGCCGGCACGGCCGCCTCGATGTGTCTGTCTGCGAGCGCGTGGTGGCGCCGGTCGAAATCTCCCGCCTGCTCAAGCTGCGCGGCGATGCACGCGTGATCCGCCTGTTCGGCCTGCTCTACGGCGATACGCGGGACACGCCGATCTGCACCACCGAGATATTCCTGCGCCCAGCGCGCGGACTGCCGGTGGCGGCCCTGCTGGACCCGCACAGCGCGGTGGCGGCAATGCTGAAAGTGCTGGATCTGCAGCAGATCGATGACGTCGAACAGAGCTTTGATGCGATCGAGCTGCCGGCATTGCATGCGGCGACGCTGGGCCTCGCCTCCGGCTCCGCGGCGCTGCGCGTGCTGCGGACGTATGTGAGCCGCGCTGGCACACCGGTGGGTTGCGCACGCAGCCTGCATCCTACCGGCCGCTTCGCGTATTCGATGCGGCTGCAGCGACGCCGGTCGGGCTAGCGGAGCGACGGCAACGGTTGGCCGCGGGTCGAGCTGACAGCACCTGCAGCCCATTCGCGATCGGGCGCGCCGGGGCGCGGGCAGCGGCGGGTTCTGAACCGCCGCAGTCGCGCAACACGCGGCCGCGCCGGTTGACAGAATGCGCTACCGCAGCGCGTACCCTGTAGCGGGCGACTGCAGGTGGCGGTCCATTTCAGGCGGAGATCCCCATGCGCACGCTGCTTCGAAACATCAAACGGGCTTTCGCGCGGCTGGCGCTGCTGGGCGGCGTGTTGACGCCGCCGATTGCGCTGGCCGCTGGTCTGCAGTTGGACGACGGCTTGCGGGCGGCGCTGGCGACCCGCGGCGAATTGCGCGTCATCGTGGTGCTGGACGCGCCCCCCGCGCGCGCTTCGGCCGCCGTCAGCCCGCGTGAGCAGCTGGATGTACTGCTGGCCGATGTACCCGAGTTGGCCGGCCGGATCGAGCGCCGCTTCGAAAGCTTCGCCGGCTTCGCCGCGCGGATCGATGTGGCCACGCTGGAGGCGCTGAAACAGCGCGGCGGCGCACTGCGGATCGGCTTCGATGAGGGCGGCAGCGGCTCGCTGGTGGAATCGATTCCGCTGGCCCAGGTGACGCCGGTGCAGCTGGCCGGCCTGACCGGCGCCGGCACCAAGGTGGTGATCCTCGACAGCGGCCTGCGTCTCGACCACGCGAGCTTCGCCGGCCGGATCGTCGACGAGGCCTGCTTTTGCTCTCTCACCGTCGGCGGCTGCTGCCCCAACGGTGAGGCCACGCAGTTCGGCCCCGGCGCCGCCAGCGATGCACATGGCCACGGCACCAATGTCGGCGGCATCGCGGTCGGTGCTGACGGCGTCACCGGCGTACCGCGCGGCGTGGCCTCTGGCGCCAGCATCGTGGCGGTGCGCGTGCTCGATCAGAACAACAGCTTCTCCACCAGCTCTCAGATCGTCGCCGCGTATGACTGGGTGCGGATCAACCACCCGGACGCCAGTGTGATCAATGCCAGCCTCGGCACCAATGCGCGCTTTGCCGGTGACTGCGATGCCTCGGCCGCGTTCACTACCGCCTTCGCCAATGTGCTGAATCCGCTGCGTGCTGGCGGCACGCTGGCAACCGTGTCGAGCGGCAACAATGGCTCCTCGGTGGACATGCAGGCACCAGCCTGCATCGCCTCGGCGCTGGCCGTCGGCGCGGTGTATGACGCCAATGTCGGCAGCCAGCAGTTCGGCAGCGTCTGCACCGCAGCCACTACCGCCGCCGACCAGGTCGCCTGTTTTTCCAACCTGAGCCCGACCACAGACTTGCTCGCTCCGGGTGCACCCGTGACCGCCGCCGGCCGCGGCTCGGCGACCGGCACCTCGACCTTCTCGGGCACCTCGATGGCGGCGCCGATGACCGCGGGCTGCATCGCCCTGCTGAAACAGGCCCTGCCCGCCGCTACGCCCGATCAGATCGAGGCGGCGCTGGAAGCCTCGCCGGTGCGCCTGGCGCGCGCTACGCCAGCGCAGGACTATCCGCGCCTTGACTGCGCCGATGCGCTGCAACGCTTGCTGGAGCTACCGCTGTTCGCCAACGGCTTCGAATCCAACTGAAGATCGCGCCGCCGCGCCCGCGTGGCAGGCGGCGCTATCCTGCTCGTCCGAGAATCTTCGTCGAGCTCCGTATGCCCATCGCCCCGCGCCATCTCGCCCTTGCCTGCCTGCTGGCCGCGCCCGCGGGATGGGCGCAGGCCGCTGACCCCAAGGTCGAAGTGCTGGCTGAAGGCCTCGATCAAGCCTGGTCGCTGGCCGAGCTGCCCGATGGCCGCTGGTTGATCAGCGAGCGCGGCGGGCAATTGCGGGTGTGGGCGCAAGGCGCGCTGCAGACCACGCCGATTGCGGGCGTGCCAGCAGAGTTCGCCGAGGGCCAGGGCGGGCTGCTCGGCCTGCTGGTTGATCGCGAGTTCGCCAGCAACCAGATCGTCTACCTCAGCTACGCCCACGGCAACCGACGCGCCAATGGCACCCGGCTGGCACGTGCGCGTCTGGTCGGCGATGCCCTGCAGGAGCTGCAGCCGATCTTCAGCGCACAGCCGTTGAAGGACACTTCGGCCCATTTCGGCGGACGACTGGCCCAGCTCGCCGACGGCAGCCTGCTGCTGACCCTGGGCGACGGCTTCACCTACCGCGAGGCGGCGCAGGACCTGCGCAGTCATCTGGGCAAGATCGTGCGCATCAACCCCGACGGCAGCGTGCCGGCCGACAACCCGTTCCGCCACCGCAGCGACGCGCTGCCGGAGATCTACAGCTACGGCCATCGCAATGTGCAGGGGGTGTTGTTCGACGCCGGCACCGGGACGCTGTGGTCGCACGAGCACGGTCCGCGCGGCGGCGACGAGCTCAACCGGATCCTGCCCGGCGCGAACTACGGTTGGCCGGTTGCCACCCGCGGGCTCGACTACAGCGGCGCCCAAGTCACGCCGTTCGCCACCTACGCGGGCATGCAGGATGCGGTGCACGGCTGGACACCGTCGATCGCGCCGTCGGCAATGACGCTGTATCGCGGCACGCTGTTTGCGCAGTGGCAGAACAACCTGCTGGTGACCGCGCTGGCCGGCAAGTCGTTGCGCCGCCTGAGCCCACGCACGGACGGCGGCTTCGATGAGGAAACCCTGCTGGCCGCCCGCGGCGAGCGTCTGCGCGATGTGCAGGTGGCCGCCGACGGCAGCGTGCTGGTGTTGACTGATGGCAGCCCGGGCCGACTGTTGCGGCTGACGCCATCACCGTAACGGCTGAAGGTTTCGGCGCAACGAGGTGATCACCCACACCACGCCGGAACCCGCGCCCACGTCTGTCGACTCTCCCGCTCAGCGCCCCGCGGAGCTCGCCTGCAAGCAGCGCGCGAAGAAGTTCTCGGTGACCCGGAACCGGTGCAGCGCATCCTTCTTCTGCAGGCCGTGCTTGGCGCCCGGATAGGTCATCAGTTCGAACGGCTGCGCGCGCGCCTGCAGCGCGGCCATCAGGCGGGTGCTGTTGACGAACAGCACATTGTCGTCGGCCATGCCGTGCAGCAGCAGCAGCGGGCGGGTCAGGCCCTCGATGTGGGTGAACACCGAAGCCTGCGCATAGCCTTCGGGATTGCGCTGCGGCAGGTCCATGTAGCGCTCGGTGTAGTGGGTGTCGTACAGCGCCCAGTCGGTGACCGGTGCTCCGGCCGCGCCGCAAGCGTAGTCCTCGGTCGCGCGCGCCATCAGCATCAGGCTCATGTAGCCACCGTTCGACCAGCCGTACACGCCGATGCGGGCGCCGTCGACATAGGGCAGGCCACGCAGAAATTCGACACCGCGGCGCTGGTCATCCACTTCAACCGTGCCCTGCTTGCCGTACAGCGCACCGCCGAACTTGGCGCCGCGGCGCGGCGTGCCGCGGTTGTCGAGCGAGAACACCACGTAGCCCTGCTGGGCCAGGTACTGGTTGAAATCGACCTGCCAGGTGCGCTTGACCGTCTGCGCGGCCGGCCCGCCGTAGACCAGCACCACGGCCGGATAGGTTTTGGCCGGATCGAATCCGGCCGGGGTGATCAGGCTGTAGTGCAGCTCGGTCTCGCCATCGGCGGCGCGCAGGGTGCCGAAGTCCATCGGGCGGTGCGCGGCCAGGTACGGCGCGTACGGATGCTCGGCATCGAGCGGATTCTCGAGCAGGGTGGCGATGCGCTCGCCTCCGGCGCGGTGCAGGTCGAGCCGCGGCGGCGTGGTCGGACTGTTCCAGCTGTCAACAAACACGCTGGCATTGTCGGCAAAGCGCACCTCGTGCCACGCCCCCGCTGCGGTCAGCCGGGTCGGCTCGCCGCCGGCCAGCGGCAGCGCATAGGCGTGCTTCTCAAGCGCCGATTCCAGGGTGCCGCTGAAGAACACCATGCCGGCCTGCTCATCAAGCCCGAGCACATCCTCGACCATCCAGTCGCCCGCCGTCAGCGGGGTGAGAGCGCCGCTGGCGAGGTCGCCGAGGTAGAGGTGCTCGAATCCGCTGCGCTCGGAGCTCCACAGGAAGCGCTGGCCGTCTTTCAGGAACTTGAGGTTGTGATGCAGCGGCACCCAGGTGTCGCTGGTTTCGGTCAGCAGCACGCGCTGCTCGCCACTGCGCAGATCGTGCAGGACCAGATCCAGCTGGCGCTGATCGCGCGACTGGCGCTGGAAGCTGAGCAGCTCGGGGGTGGCCCAGTTGACCCGGGTCAGATAGATGTCGCGCTCGGCGCCGAGGTCGATCGCGACCGGCTGCGGCGGTCCCATGCGGTCCTGCAGCGCGACCGTGCGCGGGCCATTGGTGGTTTCGATACGGCCGGTGACCGCCTGCGGCGGGGTGGTGACGGCCTTCAGGTCGACCACATGCAGGCTGATCAGCACATTGGCCTCGCCAGCGGCGGGGTAACGCTGCTGGATCACGCTGCTGCGATCGGCGTGGATCTCGATCCGCTCGCGCACCGGCACTGGGGTCTCGTCGATGCGCGCATAGGCGATCGCGCTGTCGTCCGGCGCCCACCAATAGCCGGTGTGGCGATCCATTTCCTCGTCGGCGACGAATTCGGCGACACCGCTGGCGATCACCTCGTTGCCGTCGAAGGTGAGCCGGTGGCTGCGGCCATCGGCGAGGTCGATCACCCACAGATCGCGGTCGCGCACAAAGCTGACGTAGCCACCCTTCGGCGACACCTTGGGGTCGGTGGCGAAGCCTTCGCCATCGGTCAGCTTGCGCACCGCCGCGCTGACGTCGGCTTCAAGATCGTAGAGATAGAGTTCGCCGCCCAAGGGAAACAGCAGGCGGCGTCCGTCTGGCGCCCAGTGGTAGTCGACAATGCCGCTCAGGCCGACGATGCGCTGGCGCTCGCGTCGGGCCTTCTCTTCGTCAGACAGCACTTCGTCCGGCAGCAGCGCCTTGGAGTCCACCAGGCGTCGCGTCTGCCCGCTGTCGATGTGGTACTCCCAGAGGTCGAGGCGATACCGATCTTCGTCGCGACTCTTCAGGAAGGTGACGCGACGGCCGTCGGGCGCGATCTTGGGCTGCATCAATGAGGGGCCGGACAGCGGCTGGTCGCCGGTCAGGGCCTCCAGGCTGAGCGGCTGGTCGGCAAGGGCGAGACTGGAAGCGAGGGTCATGAGCAGACAGGCCAGGCGCGGAAGCATGCGGAGTTCCGGTAACGCGGACGCGATCGGTCCGGGAGCGCGGATGGAAACCCAGCGAGCGGGGTGGGTGCAAGGGGCGACGCAGGCGAACGTGCAGCCGCCATCGGGCCGGCGAGTCGATGCGCTGTCGACAAATGTCAGAAGTTGACTTTTTGCCGCGCGGACCGACCCAGCATCTTTCACATTCACCGGCCCCGGGTGAATATGCTGGGCGCCCCGCCACGACCGAGTTCAACGCACAATCGGATGTGATGCGCGGCACATTTCTTGCCTGCTCGATGATCACCGTGCGCGCCCGGCGCTGCTGCGGCGGGGCGTCGACAGGTCGGCCACGGCCACCCGAGAGGCGCGCAGCGAGGACCCAGGGATCATGAGCTTCAACTGCACAGGACGGCACCCATGCTGAACGCGCACGGCGGCAGCCCCGCTTTTGACGCCAGTGCGAACGCCCGCCTCTCGCAGCGGGCGTTACCCAAACGTGTCCGCCAACTGCTGGAGGGCGTGCTCAAGTTCTCATCGGACGAGCTGGAGCGCGGCCTGCGCGCCACCCTCGACGAAACCGAACAGCAATTGTTCAAGCTGGCGGATCAGGCCCGCAGCGGCGATATCCAGGCGTCCTGCTTCGAGGCCCTGCGCGAGATCAAGCGCGGCCGCGCCGACCTCATTCCGCGTTTTCTGATCGCGCTGGAAAGCGCACTCGCCACGCTCAAGGATCCGCCCGCCGCGCCCTCGCTAGGCGGCGATGACGACCGCTTGGCGTTCGGCGAACTGGCCCTGGTGGCCGATGTCGAGCTTGAGCAGAACATGCTGCTCGGCGAGATCTCCAGCCGCGCCGAAGTGCGCCACAGCCTGCCGCTGTTTCTGCTGGGCCAGCGCTTCGGCGTGGTCGCCGGGCGGCCCGCCTTCGAGGCCGAGCGCCTGCCGGTGGGGCCGCGCGCGCTGTGCACCTTCCTGCGCATGGCGGTGGCCACGCTCGACCTCAGCAACGAATACCGTCTGCTGATCTACCGCCAGTTCGAACGCCAGGTGATGGGCCTGATCGGCTCGCTGTTCGAGGCCCTGAACAGTTATCTGGCGCGCGAAAAGGTGCTGCCGCATCTGGCTTACACGCCGAATCGCAGCAAGCAACCGGCAGCAGCGCGGCCGGCTGAAAAAGCCGCCGAGAAATCGACCGACAAGCTCGATAAGCCCGCCGAACCGGCCGCCGAGCCGCGCACCGAGGGCAAAGCGCAGCCGTCTTGGCGCAGCTTTGGAGCCGCACCGGCGGGCCAGGCCCCGCCAGTGGCCGCGCAGGGCTTTGCGGCCGAACCCGCATCGCCACGTGTGCCTGCCGGCGGCCCGATGCATGCCGACGCCGGCGGATTTGCGACCCCAGCGAGCGGCCCGCCGCAGAGCGGTGGAGGCTACGAAGGCCCGCGCCCGTATACCGCCTGGCCCGGCACCGCCAGCTCCGAGCCCATGGACCTCGGCACCGAGGCGGGCGGTGGCGGCGACGCCAAGATGTTCGACATGCTGCGCGACCTGCTGGCCGGGCGTCGCGCCCTGCTCGGCAAGTTGGGCAGCAACCAGGGCAAGCCGCCGGCAAACGCACATACCGCCACCCGCGACGATGTACAGGCGGTGCTGGCTCTGCTGCAGGCGCGCGAGCCAGTGCCGGTGATGGTGGAAGGCAAGCCGACCGCACGCTCGCTGACCCATCTCAAGCAGGACCTGCTGGCGCAGCTGCGACAGGTCACCCCGCCGGGCATGAGCCCGACCCTGGGCGCGGAGGAATCCGACGTCCTTGAACTGATGACCCTGCTGTACGAACACATCCTGCGCGACATCAAGCAAAGCAGCCCGGTCGCCGGCCTGCTGACCAAGCTGCAGGTACCGCTGCTGCGGGTGGCGATGTCGGACAAGGGTTTCTTCACCCGCCGCCAGCACCCGGCGCGGCAGATGCTGAATGTGGTCGCGGAAACCGGCACCAGCTGGCTGGTCGATGCCGATGAAGCCGACCGCGGCCTGTTGGAAAAGATCAGCGTGCTGGTCGACAAGGCCAGCCACGACTACATGGGCGACTCCAGCGTCTTCGAGGGCCTGGTCAGCGACCTGCAGCAGCAGATGCAGACCCTGGCGCGCAAAGCCGAAGTGGCCGAGCGCCGCCATGTCGAAGCCGCGCGCGGCAAGGAGAAGCTCGAGCTGGCGCGGATCAGCGCCGAAAACGCGATCTCCGAGCGCCTGGCCGGCAAGCGGGTACCGCGCTTTCTGGCGACCCTGCTGCAGCAGGCCTGGACCGACGTGCTTGCGCTGTCGCTGCTGCGCGGTGGCGAAGAGTCGCCGCTGTACCGGCAGCAGCTTGATATCGCTGAACAGTTGATCGAAATCGGCGGCGGCCAGAATGTGCCGCCGGCGGTGTCCAACCACCTGCGCGAGGACATCGAGCGCTCGCTGATCAAGGTCGGCTATCACGACGGCGACGCCGGGGCGATCACCGGTCGCCTGCTGGCCAGCGGCGACGACCCTGAGCCTGAGGGTGAGGGAAACACCCGCACTGAGCTGGCGATGAAGCTGAAATCGCGGGTGCGGCTGGGCCAGACCCCGGACGCCGTCGTGGTCGAGACCCCCGCCACCCCGCCGCTGCCACCGCTGACCGACGAGCAGCGCGCGCAGTTCGACCGCATCCGCCACTTGCCCTTCGGCACCTGGTTCGAGTTCACCGAGTCCGATGGCAGCAGCGTGCGCCGGCGCATGTCGTGGTTCAGCACCGTCACCGGCAACGCGCTGTTCGTCAACCATCGCGGCCAGCGCGCTGCCGAGCACAGCCTGGAGTGGCTGGCGCGCGAGCTGCATGCCGGCCGGGTGAAAATCGTCATGGCTGAGGAAGGCACGGTGATCGACCGCGCCTGGCAGTCGATCATGGGCGCGCTGAAGAGTTTCTCGCAGCGCGCACCGGCAGGAGCCAGCGCATGAACGAGGCACGCCGCGCCAAGCGCAAGCAGGCCCGCGAGGCCATCGAAGTGTTCGACAGCATGACCGAGCTCAGCGTCGGCCGGATCGGCAATATCTCCGAGACCGGCATGATGCTGATGGCCTCGATGCCGCTGGTTGAGGATGCCCTGTACCAGCTGCGTTTCACCCTCGGTGGCCAGGGCCTGCGCACGCGCACGCTGGAAGTCGGCGTGCATCAGCTGTGGTCCGAGCCCAGCCATGTGCCGGGGCAGTTCTGGTCCGGCTTTCGATTGATCGACATCGGGCCCGAGGATGCCGCCCATCTGCACGCCTGGGTCGAGATCCCCGGCAACCAGAACTACGACTGAGGTGCGTCGTCGCGGCTGCAGTATGACGGCAGCCGTGCTGCTGCTCTGCACGGCCTGTGCACCGGCACCACAGCCGCAGCTTTCGCCGCCGCTGCGCGCCGAACTGATTGTGTTTGGCGGCAGCGCCGAGATCCAGCTGCGCGCGCGCAATGCTGCAGCGAATTCGGCGCGGTTGGCCGATATCAGCCTGCAGTTCGCCGAATTCGATCGCGACTGGCATGCCTGGCGCGACAGCGCCCTGACCCGCTTCAATACCGCCTGCGCCCGCGGCGAGGCGCACCCGCTACCGGCATCCCTGCGCGCAATGCTGCTGCGCAGCCAGCAGCTGAATCGGCAGTCGCAGGGCTTGTTCGACCCCGGCATCGGTGGGCTGATCCGGCTGTGGGGCTTCCACACCAGCGAGTATCCGATCCACGCCCCGGCGCCTTCGCCTGCGGCACTGACCGCCTGGCTGCAGTCGGCGCCCAGCGTGCAGCAGGTGGAGCTGGTCGGCGCCGATCAGGCGCGGTGTCTGAATCCGGCCGTGCAGCTGGATTTCGGCGCGATTGCCGAGGGTGCGGCGCTGCGCGAAGTCGGCGCACGCCTGCGCGCGCGGGGCGTGCGGCATGCGCTGCTGAATCTGGGCGGCGATGTGCTTGCGCTGGGCGATGCCGGCGGCCGGCCGTGGCGGCTGGGCGTGCGTGATCCGGCCGGCGGCGTACTGCTGGAGCTGCCCCTGCACGATGGCGAAGGCCTGTTCACCTCGGGCGGCTATGCAAAGTACCGCGAGAACCCCGACGGCAGCCGCTGGCCGCATCTGCTGGATCCGCGCACCGCCTCACCGGTCGTACACAGCCTGGCGGCCAGCGTGATCCACGCCGACCCCGAACTGGCAGACGCCGCCGCCACCGCGCTGATGATTGGCGGGCCGGAGCGCTTCGAGGCGCTGTGCCAATCGATGAACCTGGGGCTGGCCCTGCTGCTGGATGCCAACGATGTGCTGCACCTGACTCCGGCGATGGCGGCGCGGATCGAGATCCAGCGCGAGCCGGCGGGCGGGCGCGTGCGGTATTGAGCGCGTGGAAGAATCCGCTCCCGGCCGCCGCTGCTGGACGCCGACAACAGCGGCGGGCGCGCGCGCTGAAGCTGACCGGCCGGACGCGATGGCTCAACGCGGCGGCAGCGGCAGCTGCTCCGGTCGGTGGATCGCATAGCCCTGGGCGTAGTCGACGCCCAGTTCGCGCAGCAGATCGGCGATGCGTGCGTTCTCGACGAACTCGGCGACAACCTGCACCTGCGCCTGGTGGCAGATGCCGGTGAGTGCCCGCACGATCGACAGGCTCATCGGGTCGGTTTCGATATCGCGGATGAAACTGCCGTCGATCTTGACCAGATCGACCGGCAGCTGCTTCAGGTAGCCGAACGAGGACATGCCGGAGCCGAAGTCATCCAGTGCGAACTTGCAGCCCAGCGCGCGCATGCGGGTGATGAACGACATCGCCCGCTCCATGTGGGTCAGGGCGGCGGTTTCAGTCACCTCGAAGCACAGCCGTGAGGCCGCCACGCCGCTCTTGCCCAGCTCGGCGCAGACGAAGTCGGCGAAGCTGTCGTCCTCCAGCGTGGTCGCCGACAGATTGATCGCCCACAGCCGCGCCGCCGGGCCGTGACCCTCACGCTGCAGCCCGGCCAACGCCGCCTGCAACACCCAGCGGTCGATCGCCGGCATCAGCGCGTAGCGTTCGGCGGCCGGAATGAACTCTGCCGGCGGCACCAGCCGGCCGAACTCATCGCGCAGTCGCACCAGCAGTTCGATATGGCTTTCGTCGGCCTCGGCCTGCAGCGGCTGAATCCGCTGGTAGTGCAGTTCGAAACGGTTCTCGGCCAAGGCCTGCTTGAGCCGGTTGATCCAGGCCATCTCGTCGCGGCGACGGCGTGCCTGCAGATCATCGGGCGCGGTCAGGTGCACTCGATTGCGACCCTGTTCCTTGGCCATGTAGCAGGCGGTGTCGGCCAGGGCCAGCAGCTCGCGGGTGTCGCGGCTGCTGCTCTGGTCGAGCATCACCACGCCGATGCTGACCGTCAGCGAATGCTGTTTGCCTTCGAACGCGAACCGGTGTGCGCGCACGGTCTGGCGAATGCTCTCGGCCACCGCCAGCGCATGGTGGCGATTGGCGCCGCGCAGCAGCAGGCCGAACTCGTCGCCGCCCAGGCGCGCGATGACATCGCTGGGCTCGATGCAGGCCAGCAGCAGGCTGGACAGCTCATTCACCATGCGGTCCCCGGCGTCATGTCCGGCGGTGTCGTTGACCAGCTTGAACTGATCCAGATCGAGGTAAAGCAGGGCCGCCTGGCGCGAACGCACGGTCGAGGCGGTGGCGGTTTCGCGCAGCGCCTGCTCGAAGCTGGAGCGGTTCAGCAGGCCGGTCAGCGGATCGTGCGCCGCCTGATGCCGCAGGCGCTCGGTCAGGGCATACGCCTCGGTGCTGTCCTGGATCACCATCAGGCGGTGCGGCTGACCCTCCAGCTCGATATCGGTCAAAGACACCGAGGCCCAGAAGCCGGCGCCATCGGGTCGGCGGATGCGGGTGCTGTGTGCGTCCAGAGCGGAATCGCGGAGCTGGCGCACACGTTCGGCCAGCTCCGGATTCTCGAACAGCTGGGGCAGGTCCAACGCAGGCGAACTGTCGGCCACGCCGAGCAGCTGGCGGCCGGCGTAGTTGACGTAGATCACCGAATCGTCGGCGCGCGCCAGCAGCACCGCCGCCGGCAGCAGGTCGTTCAAAGCGCGGAAGCGCTCCTCGCTGTCGCGGAAACGCTGACTCAGGCTGTCGGCCAGACTCAAGGCGGTTTCACGCGTGCGGGCGACGTTCCAGAACAGCGCCGCCAGCAGCAGGCTGGCCACCGCGCCGAAACCGAAACTGATGAAGGGGATGGTCTGCAGCGACTGCCGGAACGCCGGCAGCGGGGTCAGCTCCAGCCGCCACAAGCGGCCGCCAAAAGCCAGTTCGCGAACCTGCGCAGGTGCGTCTTCGCTGCGGTGGGGTGGCGGGCCGTACAGTTGCCGGATCGGCTCTTCGCTGACGTCGAACACGCGCACGCTGACCTGCTGCGCCCCCTCGGGCAGAGCCCGCTCCAGCAGTTCGTGGATCGTGAATGAGGCGGCCGACGAGCCGATGAAGGTGCGCCGACGCTCGTCGACATTCAGCGGCCTCACCCCATTGGCATACACCGGCAGCCGCACGATGAAACCCTGCATGGGCTTGCCGTCGAGGCCAATCTGGACAAGGTCGAATACCTTCGACATGGCCGCTTCATCGCTATCCCGCGCGCGCTCCAAGGCTTCGAGATTGGCCGGCTGGGTGCTGATATCCAGCCCGGCCAAGCGCTCGTTGCCGAGCAGGGGCGCGTAAAAGGTGGTCGGGTAGCGTGGCGGGTCGCCGGGTTCATGGGCGGCGTAGGCCAGCGAGCGCAGCGCCGGAAACAGCCGGCGCGGCTGCAGATCCTCGTACATGCGCAGAAACTCCTGCGCGCTGACTTCCTCTGAGGAGTTGAACAGCGCCTGCAGCGACTTCACCAGCAGGGCGCAATTCTCCAGCTGGGAACGCAGGCCGATGACGCTGCGTTCGGCCAGCCATTCCAGCGTGTCGGTCTGCTGGGCGCTGAGCAGGCGTGCGTGTTCGCGCGCCAGCAGGCCGGACACCGCCAGGCCCATCAGCAGGGCCAGCAGGCTGGCCATCATCGGGCGGCCCACCGAGGGTCGGGTCAACTCGGCGCTCATGCCAGGCTCCCAGCGGTCGCTGCGCCACGCCGACGGTATCCTGTGCGCCTCCCGCCCGATGCACGGAAACGCCAATGTCCGCTGAGCTCGCCTTGCTGCACGCCGACCATGTCCGCACCCTGTGCCAGCGCAGTGCACGCGCGCTTGAACGCAGCGGCCGCGCGCATCTGCTGATCGCCGCTGGCGCAATCAAGTATCGCTTTCTCGACGATATGCCGTTTCCTTTTCAGGTCAATCCGCATTTCAAAGCCTGGCTGCCGCTGACCGAGCATCCGGGCTGCTGGCTGCGGGTGACTCCGGGGGAAAAGCCGCATCTGTTGTACTTCCAGCCTGAAGATTTCTGGCATATGCCGCCTGCGGACCCGGAAGGTTACTGGACCAATCAGTTCAGTATATCCATCGTCCGCGACCACGCTGAGCTGGCGCGACTGCTTCCGCCGGCGAGCAAGTGCGCGATTGTCGGTGAAGCCGATGCCACGGTGGGCGATTACGTCCCAGACAACCCCGCATCCGTGCTCGACTACCTGCATTTCCACCGCGCCTACAAGACGCCTTACGAGCTGGCCCTGATGCGCAGCGCCAGCCAGCGCGCGGTGCGCGGGCATCGGGCGGCCGAAGCGGCGTTCCGCGCCGGCGCGTCCGAACACGGCATCCATCAGGCCTATCTCGTTGCCAGCGGCCATAGCGACATCGACCTGCCGTACGGCAACATCGTCGGCCTGAACAGCCATGCCGCGGTGCTGCACTACCAGCATCGCGACACCGCCGCACCCGACCGCCAGCGCTCGCTGCTGATCGATGCTGGCGCCAGCTGCGCCGGCTATGCGGCCGACATCACCCGCACCTATAGCGCGCAGGACGACGAGTTCGCCGCCCTGGTCGCGGCGGTCGATCGCGTCCAGCTCGATCTGGTCAACCAGGTACGGCCGGGCCGCGACTACCGCGATCTGCATCTTGAGTGCCATCGCCTGCTGACCGGCGTGCTGATCGAAGCCGGGGTGATCCGCTGCGGGCAAGAGGAGGCGTTGGAGCTGCAGCTGAGCTCGACCTTCTTTCCGCATGGCCTGGGCCATTTGATCGGCCTGCAGGTGCATGACGTCGCCGGCTTCGCCGCCAGCGACGGCGGCGGCCGCATCGAGCGTCCCGACGGCCACCCCTTTCTGCGCCTGACCCGCGTGCTGGAGCCGGCAATGGCGGTCACCATCGAGCCCGGCCTGTACTTCATCGACAGCCTGATGCAGCGCCTGCGCAGCAGCGCCGCCGGCCACCGGATCGAGTGGGCGCGGGTAGAGGCATTTGCGCCGTATGGCGGCGTGCGGATCGAGGATGACGTGGTCTGCACCGACGGCGCGCCCGAAAACCTCAGCCGGGATGCATTCGCCCTCAGCGCCTGAAGCATGCGAGCCCTGCGGCAGGCGCGACGCCAGGCACGCCTGCCAACGCGCGAGACGGAAACTCGAACACGTTGGGCCAAGCGGAGACCGCGCGTTCGACCTGAGCGCGTCGACCCGGTCGGTGCGCTCGGGTGGCAGTGGGCCGGCGTGGATTTTTGACGCTGCCAGGCCGAGCCGGGCGCCGGCAGCCAGCCAGCCGACGACAGCGCACAGGGCGCAGTGATGTCGAGCGTCGCGGCGACGAGTCATGCGCTGAGGAGGCAATTCGTAGGCCACGGCATTCGATCGGCGCTGGCGCTTCCCGCCACCGCCCATTTGCACCAAGATGGCGCAACTCTTCCTGTGCAGATCCGCCATGGCTCCGCTTACCGCCGCACTGGAACGTCTGGCGACGCCGCTGATGTGCATCGACGCCGCCCAGCGCATCCGCGACCTCAACCCCGCCTGCTGCGCCTGGCTCGGGATGTCGCGCCGACGCCTGCTCGGCCACGACCTGAGCCTGCTCGATGGCGGCGACACGGCCTTGGGCTCGGCGGTCAGCCAGGTGCTGGAGCAGAACGGCTCCTTGCGCTGTCGCCACGTGCAGCTGCGCGTGGAAGGCGGCGATCGCTTCGCCGAGGTTTACTTGACACCGCTCCTGGACGAACCCGGCCTGCTGCTGGAGTTCCACCCCAGCGAGGCATTTCCGGGTAGCGACCCCAGCGTGCTGCCGGCGGCCCTGCACGCAGCCCTGAAGGGCTTGGCGCACGAGGTGCGCAATCCGCTGGCCGGTTTGAAGGGCGCCGCCCAGCTGCTGGCGCGGCGGATTGATGACCCCGACAGCCGCCGCTACGTCGAGGTGATCCTGACCGAATCCGCGCGCCTGGCCGATCTGGTCGACCGCCTGCTCAGCCCGACCGCACCGCGTGATCTGGTCGCCACCAATGTGCACGCGGTGCTGGAACGGGTGCGGCTGCTGGCCGAAGCCGAGGCCGGCTGGTCGATCCAGCTGCTGCGCGACTACGACCCCAGCTTGCCCGAACTCGCCGCCGATGCCGACCGCCTGACCCAGGCGCTGTGGAACCTGGTCCGCAACGCCCTGCAGAGCGGCGCCAGCGTGGTGCGGTTGCGCTCGCGGGCCGAACACGGCGTGCTGATCGGCGAGATGCGCTACCGGCTGGCGCTCAAGCTGGAGATCGAGGACAACGGCCGCGGCGTGCCGGAGTCGCTGGCCGAGCGGATCTTCCTGCCGCTGGTATCCGGCCGCCCCGAAGGCTCCGGCCTCGGACTTGCCCTGGCCCAGCAGGTCGCGCGCGAGCACGGCGGCGCGCTCAGCTTCCGCTCGCGGCCCGGCCACACCGTGTTCTCACTGCTGCTGCCGGTCCGCGACAACCACCTCGACGAGAACCATGCCCATGCCGACTGACAGCCCCTGCCTGTGGGTGATCGACGATGATCGCTCGGTCCGCTTCGTGCTGGCGGAGGCCCTGCGTGATGCCGGCTTCGAGGTGCGCGAGTTCGACGGCCCGACGCCCGCGCTCGCGGCCCTGGCGCGGACCACGCCGGCTGCGGTTTTCACTGACGTCCGCATGCCCGACATGGACGGCCTCAAGTTGCTCAATGTGCTGAAGGCCGACCATCCGGATCTGCCGGTAATCGTGATGAGCGCCTACACCGACGTGGCCTCCACTGCCGGCGCCTTCCGCGGCGGAGCGCACGACTTCCTGTCCAAGCCCTTCGATCTCGACACCGCGGTGGCGATGGCGCGACGCGCGCTGCAGCAGGACGAGCACCCGCCCGAGCCGGCCGCCCCCAGCAGCGCGGAGAGCCCCGACCTGGTCGGCGAAGCCCCGGCCATGCGCGAGCTCTTCCGCGCCATCGGCAAGCTGGCGCAGGCGCCGCTGTCCGTGCTGATCATCGGCGAGACCGGCACCGGCAAGGAGCTGGTCGCGCGCGCCCTGCACCGGCACTCGCCGCGCGCGGCGCAGCCCTTCGTGGCCCTGAACACCGCCGCGATCCCGTCGGAACTGCTGGAATCCGAACTGTTCGGCCACGAGCCCGGTGCCTTCACCGGCGCCGCGCGTCGTCACCATGGCCGCTTCGAGCAGGCCAACGGCGGCACCCTGTTTCTGGACGAAATAGGCGACATGCCGGCGGCGCTGCAGACGCGGCTACTGCGCGTGCTGGCCGAGGGGGAGTTCTTCCGCGTCGGCGGCCGCGAGCTGATCCGCGTCGACGTACGCGTGATCGCCGCCACCCATCAGCCGCTGGATGCGCTGGTCGAACAGGGTCGCTTCCGTGCCGATTTGCTGCATCGGCTGGACGTTGTCCGGCTGAACATTCCGGCCCTGCGCCAGCGCCGCGAAGACATTCCCGTGCTGGCCCAGCGCTTTCTCGCCGACGCCGTGGCCAAGCTCGGCGCCGGCGCCAAACGCTTCGATCGCGCCACCCTCGACCGCCTGCTCGCACACGACTGGCCCGGCAATGTGCGCGAGCTGGAGAACCTGAGCTGGCGCCTCGCTGCTCTCGCGCCCGGCGACGTGATCCGCCCCGGCGACCTGCCCGACAATCTTCGCGGCAGCAGCCGCAGCCCCTCGGCCGGCAGCTGGGAAGACGCCCTGCGCCAATGGGCCGAAGCCGCTCTGCGCGCCGACACCCGCGATCTTTACCCACAGGCGCTGGAGCGCTTCGAACAGGTGATGCTGAATGCCGGCCTGGCCGTCACCGGCGGCCATCGCCAGCAGGCGGCTGAGCGGCTTGGGCTGGGGCGCAATACGCTGACGCGCAAGCTCGGGTCGAGCCGCAAGCGCGGCGGCTAGCGATCCAACGGGCTTGCCGGCGCCTGCGTCGCAACCGCCTTCAGCGCGCTGACCAGCGAGAACACCCAGGGCCGCATCGCCACCGCCACGCCCATGCTGCGCTTGCGCGATTCCGGCAGGCCGGCGTCGAGTTCGGCCAGCTCGGCGACTTCCAACGCCAGCCGCTCCAGCTTGCGGCGGATCACCTGGATCGAGGCCTCGCTGAGTTCGCGGGCTTCGAAGCGCAGCAGTGAGCGTTCACCGGCGAAACGATCGAGCATGAACTCCTGCAGCACCTGCGCGCCGTAGCGCCGCCGCACCGGCCCGTTGCTGCGCCAGCTGAAATCGCGCGGCACCTGCAGGCGCACGCGGTCGCGCGGCTGCAGTTCGATCAGGCCCAGCCGGTCGAGCCGGGCCAGCAGCAGAGTTCGCTCGTTGCCGCTGATGCCGAACTCGCGGGCCAACGCCGGCAGGCTCCAGCCGGCGCACAGCAGGTGGAACAGCAGCAACAAGCGCGGCTCTTCGGCCAATGCGCGTTCCTGCGCCATCGACAGCTCGCGCGCGTGCTCGGCGCGGGCCTGGCTGCCGCGGGCCAGCTCGGCCAGCTCGATGCCCAGCACCTCGCAGACCTGCAGTACCTGCTGCAGCGAGAACCGACCCTGCGAGAACAATCGCTTGATGCTGGCCTCGGAAAGCCCCAGCCGCGGCGCCAGCTGGGCATAGGTGATGCCCTCGCGGCGCAGGGCGCGCTTGAGTGCATCGACCAGCGGGCGCGGGTTGCAGGGCGGGGTCGCGGAAGCAGCGGAAGTCATGCCGGAAGAGACCCGAAGTTGCGTCAGACGCGACTTTGCCGGAGCGGCTTGCCTGACGCCACCTCGCGCACCCAGCGTCGCCGCATGCCTGATCCGGAGACGCCCATGAACGCCGCTGTGAACCCCCTCCCCCGCCCGTGGCGCAACGATGTGCACAGCCGCTTGAACGCCAGCCAGCATCAGCGGGTCTTCCAGCCCGAAGACGAGCGCGGCGTGGCCGCCGCGCTCAGCCTGGCGACCCGCGCAAGCCAGCGACTGGCGGTCTGCGGCGCCCAGCATGCGATGGGCGGGCAACAGTTCGCCCACGGCGGCTGGCTGCTGGACACGCGGTCCCTGTGCGGCGTGCGCGCGTTCGATTCCGGCAGCGGTCGCATCCGCGTCGACGCCGGCACCCGCTGGCCGGAGCTGCAGCAGTTTCTGATCACCCAGCGTGATGCGCGTGGCGGCGGCTGGGCGATCCGCCAGAAGCAGACCGGCGCTGATGATTTCAGCCTGGGCGGATCGCTGGCCGCCAACATCCACGGCCGCGGCCTCGACGTGCCGCCGCTGGTCGACGACATCGAGGGCTTCCGGCTGGTGCTGCCCTCGGGCGAGCGCACGCGGGTGGATCGCACCCATCGGCCCGAGCTGTTCGCGCAGGTGATCGGCGGCTACGGCCTGTTCGGCGTCGTGACCGAGGTCGAGCTGCGACTGCGCCGGCGCCAGTGGCTGCAGCGTCGGGTGACCCTGTGTCGCCGCGCCGAGCTGATGCCGGCGTTCGCGCAGGCGATCAGCCAGGGCGCGCTGTACGGGGACTTCCAGTTCGCGATAGATCCGCGCAGTGCGGACTTCCTCGACCTCGGCGTGTTCGCCTGCTACCACCCGATCGAGCCCGCGCGCCCGGCGGCAACGCAGCAGCAGGCGCTGTCGGCGGCGCACTGGCGCGAGCTGCTGTGGCTGGCCCATGTCGACAAGAGCGAGGCGTTTCGGCGCTACAGCGCGTTCTACCTCGCCACCGATGGCCAGCACTACGCCAGCGACGACCACCAGTTCGGGGTCTACCTCGACGGCTATCACGATGCGATCGACGCCCGCCTGGGCCATGTCGGCAGCGAGGTGATCACCGAACTCTATGTGCCGCCGTCCGCACTCGTGGCCTTCCTCGGCGAGGTCGCCGAGGCGGCGCGCAGCGAGGCGATGGACCTGATCTACGGCACGGTGCGACTGATCCGCAGGGACACC
The DNA here is from genome assembly GCF_044377145.1 of Aquimonas sp. Classification (NCBI taxonomy): domain Bacteria; kingdom Pseudomonadati; phylum Pseudomonadota; class Gammaproteobacteria; order Lysobacterales; family Lysobacteraceae; genus Aquimonas; species Aquimonas sp. The sequence goes on along the minus strand of NZ_JBILJQ010000047.1, from coordinate 349 downwards.
GAGACCGCGCTGGCCTGGGCCCGCGAGGATTTCGCCTGCGTGGTGTTCAACCTGCATGTGCGCCATGACGATGCGGGACTCGCCCGCTTGCGCCAGCACCTTCGGCGTCTGATCGACATCGCGCTCGGCTATCGCGTATGCGTCCGCCCGAGCCACCTACCGCTTCCCCACTCGCCGTGCTGAGCCTCAGTTGCAGATCGGCGCCCAGCCCTCGATCGGCAGCAAGCTGTCGATGTCGCGGTTGCGCGTGGTCGGCAGTCGGGTGAGCACGTCGATGAGCCAGGCCTGCGGGCAGAGTCCGTTCGCCTTGGCGGTGGCGAGCAGGCTCATGATTGCGGCGGCGCGCGGG
>NZ_JBILJQ010000106.1:0-11225 GCF_044377145.1 Aquimonas sp. | reverse complement strand
GCGAGCGCACATGCGACCGCCACCGCCGCACCTCCAAACATGCCATCGACCGGTCCTCCGTTGGGGAAACCGGAGACGGTCGGGAGAATCAGATCAGGAAGGAAGGTGAGGTGGGCGGACGCTTACGATGTAGCGGCACAGGCGTTCGAGCTTGTGGCTCTCATGTGCTTCGGCGGTCACGCCGGCATGCAGCGAGAATCCGCCGACCTGGCCGGCGCGCGGTTGGCCCAGCTGACGCCGTACTCCCAGGGCATCGGGGTGCGATGGCCCTTCGGGCAGTGGCAGGGCGCCATGGGGCTCCATTCGGCCCCGCGCATGAGGCCATTGCCGCGGCGTTGCCGATAGAACAACCACCACGCTCGGTGCGATCGCCACGCCACCATCGTCGCGCGTGGCGCCGAGGTCGCGGCTCACGTACTTCTCGCCGACCATGCAATGCAGAGAGTCGGCATCGGACCAGTGCAGCTGCGCGCCGACGCGGGTGGTCAGCGTCGTCAACGGCACGGCATGCGCCTGCGGTGGCCGGATGGGCCTGCGTTCGCGCGCCTCGCCGGCCTCCTTCAGCAGCCGCTGCAGGGTGCGGGGAGTCTGGAGGGTAGCCGGCGGTCGTGTAAGCAGGACTTGCTGCCGCGCTGGGCGGTACGCCTTCGCAAGTCGAAAGCGCCGCCGAGATCGGCATGGAACACGCTTGGGCCTCGCCTGCGACCCGTTTGACGGCCTGGCGCAAATCCTCTGCATTGAACGCAATGCCATGCGCTGGGCGTTGCAAGCCATCAACGCCCAGCGCATGGCCGCGCGCGGCGACGGCAACCACAAGGTCTCGCTCGACAAGGTCATCAAGACCACGTGTGACACCGGCCGCGATATGCAGAACAAATACAATGGAACCCGCCGCGGTGGGCTGGCCGCGAATGTGATCGAGTGCTGAGCCACACCCGCGCCGGCAAAAAAACCATGTGTACCGAAAAAGTCACCCAAGCACCCTATCGTCTGGCACCCACCCCTAGGAGCGTTTCCATGAACCACCCCGCCCCTCTTCGCCGCGTCTTGGGCCTTGCCGTTGTCGCGGCACTGTTCACGCTGACGGCCTGCTCCACACCCGAAGCGCAGGTGGCGACCAGCCCCGACAGCGTTCCGCCGGCGCCCAGCGCGCCGCGCAGCGCCATCTTTTTGCACCCGGATGGCATGGGCGCCAACACCTGGATGGCCACGCGCTTGATGGCCGTGGGCCCGGATGGTCGTTTGGCCTGGGATCAGCTGCCGAACGTGGCGATTTACGTGGGCCCCACCGTGGACAGCGTGAATCAAAGCTCGAACGCCGGCGCCACCACGCATGCCTATGGCGTGCGCGCCGAGCTAGAGAGCTACGGCCTGGTGGGCGGCAAAGTGCCGGTGGCGGCCTCGGGCCAAGCGCAGAGCCTGATGGTGGAAGCCAAGGCTGCCGGCAAGAAGGTGGCCATTCTCAACTCGTCGTCGCTGACTGAGCCCGGCACCGGCGCGTTTTTGGCTTCGGTGGTCAATCGTGATGACGAAGGCGAGATCGCCGCGCAGATTCTGGCCGCCGGGCCCGACATCGCCTTGGGCGGCGGTGAAATGTTCTTCCTGCCGAAAGGGGTGAAGGGCGTGCACGGCGAAGGTGCACGCGAAGACAGCCGCAATTTGATTGAAGAAGCCAAAGCGGCGGGCTACACCGTGGTGTTCACCGCCGAGGAGTTGGCCGCACTGCCGCCCACCGCCACCAAGGTGTTGGGTCTGTTCGCGCACGAGGGCACGTTCAACGAGATGGACGAGGCCGGTCTGGCCGCAGCCGGACTCACCGCATTCCAAGTGCAGGCGCCGCGCTTCGACACCATGCTGGCCTTCATTCTGTCGCGCTTCAAGGACGCACCGAACGGCTACTTTGTCGTAGGCAATGAAGAAGCCACCGACAACCTGAGTGGCGAGAACAACGCGCCGGCCACCCTCGAAGCTGCAGCCGGTGCCGATCGCGCGATTGCGCTGGCCTTGGCCGAAGCCAAGACGAATCCGAGTCTGACGGTTGTAGTGGCCTCCGACTCCGACAACGGCGGCATGAATGCCACCAGCGATGATTTGAACGATCCCGAAGACCTGCCGCGCCCGCTGCCGGCGCGCACGGCCAGCGGCTCGCTGCTCGACAGCAGCAACGGCGAGCCCTTCCTGACGCCGGCGGACGCGAACGGCGTGCGCATTCCGTTCTACATCACTTGGGCCAGCGATTCAGACAGCGCCGGCGGCACCGTGGCGCGCGCCATCGGCCCGGGTGCCGCGCCCATCCAAGGCACGATCGACGCGACGCAGGTGTACAAGGCCTTGTACTTGGGGCTGTTCGACAAAGACCTGAACGCCAAGCCCTGAGCCACGTTCCCCGCAGCAGAAAGAGCCGCAGCGATGCGGCTCTCTTTGTCCGCAGAATTGCAAAAAGAATGGCGGCCCGAAGGCCGCCTTTCAAAAACTCGGGACCAGCGGGCGCGATTGAGGCCGCCTTCGCCTTCGCCCATCAGAGCTGATAACGCACGATCAACTGCACCGCGCGACCGCCGGTCTCGATCTCGTACTCGTCGTAGTTGCGCTTGCTCGGGTCGGCAATCGTGGTGAGCTTGTCGAATATCTTGTGCTTCGGGGTTCGACTTCGAGGGAACGTATACGAGGGTGATGGCCCATCGGTTGATCGAGTACGACTTCAGCGGTCGAGACACGGTCGTCGAGTTCATCGATAGGGTGGATGGCGTCGTTGTATCGGTCGCCTTCGATGGCGAGCCGGTGCATTCCGAGGAAGAAGAATGTCAGGGATGGCAGGCGATCCTGGACAGTTCCGCCCGGCACGTGGAACGGAAAGCACGGGTCCAGCTAGGCTTCGCGTGTAGCGGGTGCCGTGGGTGCCTTGGTGATGGGTGTCGTGGTGTCGATAGAGAGGAATCACATGAACGGTCTGCTTGCACTGGGCCTTGCCTTGGCCACCTCACCATCCGGGGCGACCGTGCCGCTCGGCTCGTTCGAGCAGCCGGCGTCACGGCGATGAGCTCTTCGCGCGATCTCGAATCCGTCTGGGCGTTCCGCGAGGAGGTGCTTTATCCGCAACTCTTCGGCGTGGAGTCCCGTGGCATTTTCGTCCTCGATCAAGGCGATTTCGCCGCGCTGGGGCGCGCGGATTGCGATCCTCGATGGCTGCATCTCGGCATCCTCGAGTACGCACCGACGGCGGCAAGGCCGACGTGGCTCTACGTGACCTCCGGTGGCTCGACGCCTTGGGAGCAGGAACCGGGCGAGTACAAGGCCGATGAGTACTCCTGGCTGGGGGTCGAGTTCATGCTGGAGACGGTCGAGCCGTCGGACTGGGCCATCGCCCTGCTGAAGCGGCTCATGGCCTACCACGTCCTGACGATGCACGGGCAGTTCGGCGATCGTCCCGGGATCGGCTACGGATCGCGCATTCCGATCCGTGCGCCCTTGGACCGCGATCGTTCGGTGTTGGACGGTGTTATTGCCGTCCGCCCCCAGTGCGTGTCAGCCACCCAGCATCTGCCTTCCGGAAAGTTCGATCTGGTTGAATTGGTCGGCGTGTCGAGCGAGGAGCTCGACTTCGGGAAGGCGAACGGGACGGAGGCGCTCGTCGAGCGCCTGCAGGTGGCCGGCATTTCCAATGTCACGGATGTCCATCGCGGATCGGTCTGCCGCGCCATGCCGTCCTGACCCGAAATGCGTGCCTGGCCTTCCTCCCTGCCATGACGAACGCGCTCCCCTCGAATCACGGCCCCACAGGCGTCGCCCTTTTCAGGGGCGACGGTGCATGGTCGTGAGCGCGCGCATCGTAGTTGCCGTGTGTCTTGTCGCAGCGAGTGTCGTCGCCTATCAGTGGCATGCATCGAGGGAAGTGGCGCGCTTCATCGCTGCGAAGAAGGCGGAGTATTCCGGATACCGGCTCACGCACATCGAGCCCGAGCGGCGGCTGTTTCTCCACCGACCCGACGGCAGTCGGGATGGGGTGGACATGGGCCAGCTTCGACGGGTGCATCTCTACCGCCTTGATGGCGGGCACACCGTGGACGGCCAGGTGGCCTACTTCTGGCGCATCGACGGACCGCCCATGCACCTTCTCATTCCCTACTTCGCGGTCGAACCGCGGGACGTGCTTGAGATCGTGAGAAGGACCCATCCCGAGGTCGATCTCGACGATGCCTTGCGATATACCCGCGATTTCGAGCGTGGTGCCTTCCACTTCTGCACGCTGTGGGCGCCGCCGGGCGTCGCGGAGCTTGAGCCGGAGCGCGGCTACCGGGTTTGCGAGCGGCCCTGACGCGCGGGCCGACGGCTCGGCCCACACGGTGGATCCCATATGCCCGCTGTGTTCGATGCCGAACGGAATCAGGGATACATGATGTCGGATCGAAGCCCGGAACACGGGAGGAGCGTCTCAGCCTTGTTGACACGGGCAGCGAAATGGTTGCGACCCCGAATCCCACGCATGCTCCATGCGCGCGGCCCACGCAACAGGGCGCGCCCAGCATTGAGCGATGCGCGCAGAGTCCTTCAGAAAAGTAACTTTGCGTTAATGCGATCAGCATTGACTTTCCAACATGTACTCGTAGGATGCTCTACGGGTTCCCACAGAGAGCATTCGAGCGCTCGTCAGTCGATTGATCAGGCAGGCCCGAGCGAGGTTGCCGGGAAGGTCCTTTGAAGATCTGCGCCAGCCGTGCAACTGCCGAGTGCTCTGCGCGTTCAAGGTGGCAACCCGCATCCTGCACCTTCGATGACCGTACCGACCGGGGTGGCATTCGGCACTGATGTGCGCGTGCCCGGCAGATGCGGACGCCCGCATGCGCAGGATCCTCGCTCACTGGTTCTCATTGACCTCAACCGGGACAAACGAATGAAAAACGTGCTTGTTTTCCTTGCACTTTCAGCCGCCACGCTGGCAACGGCCAGCCCTGTGATCGCGTCCGACGGCATGGCCGAGCGCGATCGCCTCCTGCCGGGCTTGCGCGTGACCGCGCGCTTCGCACCGAACACGATCCTTGAGGGGCAGTCGACCACCTTCAGCTGGAGAGCCCCCGGCGCCTCGTTCTGCGAAATCACCGGCGTCCCAGGCATCGATTTCGGCGGCGCCAGCGGCTCGCTGGTGCTCAGCCCGACCACCAGCCTGCAAGCCAATGTGTTCTGCGAAGGTGTGGAGGACGGTGCGGTTGGTTTCGGCTCGGCAAGCCTGACCGTGCAGCCGGGGAATACGCCGCCGTTGGTCAATGCCAGCTTCTCGCCAGCGTCGATCTATACCGGCCAGAGTTCGACCTTCAGCTGGAGCTCGCAATACGCGACCAGCTGCAGCAGCAGCGGCGCGGTCTCCGTGGCCACGACAGCAGGCAGCTCGGTGCTGACTCCGTCCTACAACCAGTCGGTTACCGTTACCTGCGTCGGACCAGGCGGGCAGACGTCGGCAAGCGCCAATCTGACCGTATCGCCACCACCGCCGCCAGCGCCGGTGGTCTTCGGCTCGGCGAGTCCCAGCTGGCTTAATGCCCCAGGCTGGGTCTGGATCAATTGGAACTCGTTCAACGCGACCTCATGCAGCGTAGGCGGTCCCAATGGCGCCTACATGAGGTACTTCTCGTGGACGTCGGTTGAGTGGATTCACTGCTTCGGTCCCGGCGGCACCGGCAGCACCGCTATCTGGGTTCATGTCTCGACGTTCGGTGTCAACGGCGCGGCCGAAGCAAAGACAACGGCGACAACTGCACCCGATCTGCGCGGCCTTGGTCTCGACCTGACCGCTGCCACGGTCAGCCACAGCCGTGGTGATTTCAACGCCGACGGCCAGGATGACTTGCTCGTCGTGGACTCCGCTGCCCGCGAAGCCCATCTGCTGTTCGGCCAAGCTGGTCGCTTCCCAGCCATCAACAAGACCGTCAGCGATGTGAACCGCCTGCAGGATGTCATCGGTGTACAGGTTCCGGCCGATGGCAAGACGCAGAACATCGTGATCCAGATCGCGCGCTAAGCGCGGAACTGTCGCACTGGCGGCGCGGGCCTGCTCGCGCCGCCAGTCCTCGGTGGGTGTAAGTCTCTCCCGGCAAAGCCGGGGACTTCAGCTATGTGAGCTTCTCAAAGCGACTTCTGAAGGTCGATTACTCGCCCCTATGGATGGGTCGATGCTCTCAACTTGAGCCATTCCAAGGCACAGGGCAGAAAATCCGGGGCCACCATTGCGCCGCCCGTGTCAACAGGGCCGACAAAACTCCTCCCGTGTTCCGGGCTTTTCACTTTTCTTGCTGACCCGCTCTTGGCTTGACCGTCCCCGCCTGTGTTTCGGTTTGGCTGCGGCTTTTGGCCGCACCAGTCGCGAAACATGCTTGGCGGCGTTCTGGTTCAAGCAGTCTCCCGCCCTCGGCATCGCCACCCCAGACACTCATCGAGCGAGCGCAGGGGTATGTATGTTCCAGCAGCAGGGCCGGCGCGGTCGCCAGCAGCTTGGGCAATTCGGCGTCGGCATCGAGCACGCCGAACTCGGCGCGTTGGCGGTCAAGATAAAGCAGGGTTTCGCCTTCCAGCACCAACGCATTCGGCCGTTCGATCACCCGGTAGAACAGTCGCTGGCTACCGTATTCAAGGTCGAGCCAGTCGAGCTCCAAGCCACGCGGCTCGTCCAACTTCAGGCGCTGGCCAGAGGCGCGTTCAAGCAACATCGGGGTATAGGAAGTTCAAACGCCCTTTGCGAGGAGTCTGGCGGGTAGCCGGCGGTCGTGTAGACGTCGTGTTGGGCACGGATCGCGCGTCCGCGCGCGGGGTTGCGGCTTCGCGGGGCCCCTCATCGGCGTAGAGCGTGGTCACTTCTCACCGATTCCCGGCAGCGGGTCGAGCGCGGCCCTGCGGGGTCATGGCCGCATGAAATCGGGTGCCCGCGCTTCGCCCTCGGTCCTTCGACTGTGCTCAGGACAGGCGTCGAGACCGGCGGACGCACGCAGCCGCAGCGGGCGGTGCCGACGGCGCGATGCGTTACGCGTCCCTCCAGTGCGCTGAGGCACAGCACGGAACGCTCCTGTGCATGAACGGCTGCACAGGGTTGCGCGCGGCCTCAGCGCCGACCATCGGCATGTGTCTCACGCATGGGCAAGCCATCGGCGCAGCGTAGGAAATCGCCTGCCCGTTGCCGTTGTGCGATGCCCCCGTCTTCCAGCGGCAAGCCCGGTTGTTGCACCGGGGCCGGCGCCAGCCCGATCGGATTGGGCCAAGCCACACTCCGCCGGACGCATCGAATGCGCCCTTGACCGACGGCTTCGAGAAAAGTCGATGGAAACGGCAGCACGCCGGACAAAAATCCGGCCGGTCGCAACGGCTCACACCGCGCACGCGATTCGCAGCGGCTATGCCGCCGGCTTAACCCGCCAGTGAGGAGTCAGCGGCCGCTGTAATGGGCGCGCCGATCAGATCCCAGCGATTGCCGTACAGATCCTCGAACACCACCACCCGCCCGTAGGCCTCGCTGCGCGGGGTTTCGGTGAACCGCGCACCGGCCGCCGCCAGCCGCGCGTAATCGGCATCGAAATCGGCACTGCGCAGGAACAGCCAGACCCGCCCGCCGCCCTGCCGACCGATATGCGCCGCCTGCGCCTCATCGGCCGCCCGCGCCAGCAATACCTGCACACCTTCCGGCTGGCCGATCACCACCCAGCGCTTGCCCGGCGCGCGCGGCGTGTCCTCGATCAAAACCCAGCCCAAGGCCCGCGTGTACCAGGCGATCGCCTCGTCGTAATCGCGCACCAGCAGGGCGAACTGGAACAGCTGTGGGGGTGTGGTCATGGGTCAGGCTCGTGGGTGGGGGTGACGAGTCTGCCGCACACCTCAGCCACGCCCCACCGCGCCCATCTCAATCCGCGAGACGAAAGCGCGTTGTGCTCATCCACCAAGCCTTGCCCAGCCCATCCAAGCCGCCGGCTGCGAATCCCCAATCCCGAATCCCCAATCCCGGCTCTCTTCACACCTCCCCGCTTGCCCCCACCCCAACTACCACATAAATTTGTGCCCATGCCGATCACCGACCGCCAGCAAGCCATCCTCGATTTTCTGAGCGCCCGCATCGCCCAGGACGGCGTGCCGCCTAGCCTGGCCGAGATCGCGCAAGCGTTTGGCTTCAGCCAGGCGCGCTCGGCGCAGGATCATCTGCGTGCGCTGGAGGCCAAGGGCCTGATCGAGTTGAAGCCCGGCAAGGCGCGCGGCATCCGCCTGCTTGGGGTCAGCGCCGAGGCCGGGCTGCCGCTGGTCGGGCGGGTCGCAGCCGGGCGGCCGATCCTGTCCGACGCGCATATCGAACGCCATGTCGCCATCGACCCGGCGCTGTTCCGACCGCGCGCGCACTTCCTGCTGCGGGTGCAGGGCGATTCGATGATCGATGCCGCCATCCTCGATGGCGACCTGATCGCGGTGCACCGCACGCCCGAGGCGCTCAACGGCCAGATCGTGGTGGCGCGGATCGAGGACGAGATCACCGTCAAGCGCTTCCGCTGCCGTGGTGAGCGCATCCAGCTGCTGGCTGAAAACCCGGCCTATGCGCCGATCGAGATCGATTCTGCGAGCGGCGACAGCTTCGCCATCGAAGGCCTGTTCGTCGGCGTGCTGCGTCTGCCCGGCGCACCCACGCCACGCGGAGGTCGCCGATGAGCGCGGAGATCGCCCCCACCACCGCGCAGGATTCCACGGTCAGCCAGGACAGCGCGGGCAACCTCGCCCGTCTGCTGACCGACCCCCGCCTGTGGCGCGCCGGCAGCACGCGCAGCCAGCGTGCCGCCGAGCCCAGTGGGCTGGCCGAACTCGATGCCTTTCTGCCCACCGGCGGCTGGCCGCGCGCGGCGATGAGCGAGATCCTGTTCGCCGCCGACGGCCAAGGCGAACTCGGCCTGGTGCTGCCGCTGCTGGCACGCCTGAGCGAAGGCCGCGGCCGCATCGTGCTGGTGGCACCGCCGTATCGGCCGTATGCGCCGGCCTTGGTCCAGTGTGGGATCGAGCTCGACGCCATCGTCATCGTCGAGGCCACGCCGAAGCAGGCGCTGTGGGCCGCCGAACAATGCCTGCGCGCCGGCTGCTGTGCGGCTGTGCTGTGCTGGCCGGATGCAGGCCGCGGCGTCGACGAACGCGGCCTGCGCCGGCTGCAGCTGGCGGCCGAGGCCGGCCACAGCCTGGGCATCGCCCTGCGCCCGCTGCGCGCCGCCAGCCAGACCTCGCCAGCCGCGCTGCGGCTGACCCTGGACGCCGAAGGCGAGCTGCGCGTGCTCAAGGCGCGCGGGGCCAACCCACCGGCGCGCGGCCTGCACTGGCGGCAGCGTGCATGTGGCGCATTGGCCGGCCGAGTACAGACGACGCCGAAGGTACAGGCGCTGCGTCCACGCACAGCCGACCCGTTGCTCTCGCCCTCGTCACCCTCGCATTGATGCGGTCGCGCGATGTCAGCCACCCCGCCACCTTCAGCCCTGTGGGCCGCCGTGCATCTGCCGCAGCTGGCGCTGGATGCCGTGCTACGCCAGCACCCCGAGCCTGAGGCACCGCTGGCCCTGTTGACCGGCCCGGCCCAGCGCCGGGTGCTGCTGGATGCCAACCCCGCCGCGCGCCGGCTCGGCCTGCAGCGCGGGCAGAGCCTGGCGGCCGCGCAGGCTCTGTGTGCCGATCTGCGCACACACGAACACCGCCCTGTCGACAGCGAACGCCTGCGCGAACTGCTGGCGGCTTGGGCCTATCGCTACAGCTCGATGGTCTGCCTGCCGCAGACCGACAGCATCGTGCTGGAGATCGGCCGCAGCTTCGGCCTGTTCGGCCAGTGGCCGGCCTTCGAACGCCGGCTGCGCGCCGACCTGGGTGCGCTTGGGGTCAGCCACCGCATCGCCGCCGCACCCACGGTCGCCGGTGCCTGCGTGCTGGCGACCCACCGCGACGGCCTGGCGGTGGATCGGCTGGACCCGCTGCGGCACGCACTGGACCCGCTGCCGGTCGACGCACTGGCGCTGAGCCCGCGCGCCGCCGACAGTCTGCACGGCATGGGCCTGCGCAGCCTGCGTCAGCTGTTCGCACTGCCACGCGCAGGGTTGGCGCGGCGGTTCGGGCCGGAGCTGCTGGACCAGCTCGATCGTCTGCTCGGGCACAGCGCCGACCCGCAGGACCTGTATCGCCCACCGGAGCGCTTCGAGGCGCGCGTCGAGTTCAGTTATGAAGTCGAACACATCGCCCCGCTGCTGTTTCCATTGCGCCGGCTGTGCAGCGACCTCGCCGAATTCCTGACCGCCCGCGACGGTGGCGTACAGCGCTTCGAGCTGGCGCTGGAGCACGAGGGCCAGGCCGCCAGCAGTGTCGAAGTCGGCCTGCTGGCGCCCGAGCGTGAAGCACAGCGCCTGTTCGAACTTGCACGTGGCCGGCTGGAACGTCTGCCGCTGCCAAAGGCCGCCATCGCGCTGCACCTGCTGGCGACCGAACTGCCACCGTTTGTTCCAGCCCGCAGCGATCTGTTCGAAACCGGCCCCGGCCAGACCGAACCCTGGAACGGCCTGCGCGAACGCCTGCGCGCCCGTCTCGGCGAAGACGCCCTGAGCCAACTGGTACTGACCGGTGACCCACGCCCCGAACGCGCCCAGCAGAATGTCAGCGAGCGCAGATCACGCGACCCCGCCCAGCGTCCGCTGCCACGCCCCACCTGGCTGCTGCCCGAACCGCGCGCCCTGCGCGAAGCCGTCGCCATGGTGATCGCCGGCCCCGAGCGCATCGAAGCCGGCTGGTGGGACGACGCCGACCAGCGCCGCGACTACTACCTGATCGAAACCACCAGCGGCCAACGCGCCTGGGCGTTCCGGCCGGCGGGGGATCCGGCCAGCGTGCAGGGATGGATGCTGCAGGGGTGGTTTGCTTGAGGGCTGGGAATCGGGAATCGGGAGTGGGGAGTGGGGAATGGTTGGAGCCGGTGGGATGGGGAGTGCGGTTATCGGCGAGCGGTGCGTGGGTGATGGGCGAACAGCGGGCGGCTGAGTTGGAGGTTCAGGCCTGGCCGAACCCTCTCCCCAACCCCTCCCCCAGTGGGGGAGGGGCTCAAGAGCCGCAAGCACCGCTGCTCCTCGCTCCGTCTCCTCGCTCCGTCTCCTCGCTCCGTCTCCTCGCTCCGTCTCCTCGCTCCGTCTCCTCGCTCCGTCTCCTCGCTCCGTCTCCTCGCTCCGTCTCCTCGCTCCGTCTCCTCGCTC
>NZ_JBILJQ010000046.1:0-43083 GCF_044377145.1 Aquimonas sp. | reverse complement strand
GCGAGCGCACATGCGCCCGCCATCGCCGCACCTCCGAACACGCCATCGACCGCTCCTCCGTTGGGGAAACCGGAGACGGTCGGGAGAATCAGGTCAGGAAGGTAGGTGAGGTGGGCGGACGCTTACTCTGCATCACTGGCTGCCGCATCTGCAGACCGTCGCTCCAGCGCCCGCCATACCAATCGACGCCGGCGCGATCGAGCCGGTCAACCACAGCCGTAAAGCAGAACTGCGCAGCTTTGATCCCGAGGTGCTGATTTCCGTCCTCGGCCCGGCGCCTGATCAACTGCGGATCGTGCTGGACGACTTCATCACCGCCGCACGGGCCGATCTCGCCGCCGCCCAAGCCGCGGCCGAATGCGACGACCGCAGCGCAGTCGCCCGCGAAGCCCACAAGCTCAAAGGCGCCAGCGCACTGGCCGGCGCGCCGGCCCTGCAGGCGCAGGCCGATTGGATCGAGGCCGAGGCCAGGGCGATGACGGCGCTTGAGCTGGATCACGCCGTCGCCGTGCTGGCCCTGCGTCTGGCCGAGTTCGAAGCCGCGACCGAACGCGCCCGCCTCGCCGCCAGCGCGCCCTGACCCCATGCGCGGGCGTGCATCCGGGCGCTGCGGGATGCCCTGCCGGCAAGACCGCGCGACCGCATGCAAAACACTTCGACTGAAGTCAGGGGAGGAAGCCGGCCCGGCCGCCGCTATCCTGTGAGCCCGATCCTGACCTGCGTCCCATGGCTTTCGATGCGTTCCTGCTGATCCTGGTGATGCTGGTGGTCGGCATGCTGGCCAAGCACAGCGGCATGTTTGCCGACAACGCCGCCGAAGTGCTGAACCGCTTCGTGCTCTACATCTGCCTGCCCGCCGCGGTGCTGCGTTTCGCCTCCAGGCTGAGCTTCGACGCCAGCCTGCTCGGGCTGGTAGCGGTGCCGTGGATCGTGCTGCTGCTGAGCATTCTGCTGGTGCATGCGGCGGCGCGCGTGTTCCGTTTCAGCGAGGCCGAACGCGCCGTCCTGCTGCTGTGCGTGCCGCTGGGCAACACCAGCTTCCTCGGCTACCCGCTGATCCAGGCCATGCTCGGCGACGATGCCCTGCCCTATGCCGTGGTCTACGACCAGTTCGGCAGCTTCCTGATTCTGTCGACCTGGGGCCTGTGGGTGCTCGCCCGCTACGGCGGCGAAGCCAAACCGAGCCTGCAGTCGATCGGCCTGAAGATGCTGAAGTTCCCGCCCTTCATCGCGTTGGTGATCGCGCTGACCGTGATGCCGGCCGAACCGCCGGCCTCGATCGACGCGATCCTGAAACGCCTCGCCGATGCCCTGCTGCCGGTGGTGGCGATGGCGGTCGGGCTGCAGGTCAAGCTCGCACTGCCGCGGCGCGAGCTGGCGCCGCTGGCCACCGGCCTGGTCTACAAGCTGCTGCTGATGCCGGCGATCGTCTGGCTGCTGCTGCCGGTGCTGGGCTTGAGCGGCAGCATGGCGCAGTCGGCAGTGCTGGAAACGGCGATGCCGCCGATGATCACCGCCGGCGCGCTGGCGATCTCGCACCGGCTGGCGCCGAACCTTGCAGCCGCCTTCATCGGCTACGGCATCGTGTTGTCGCTGATTTCCCTGCCGCTCTGGCATAGGCTGTTGACCTGACCCCACGCCCGGACCCGCGCCATGGCCCTCGACCCGAACAAGCTCGCCCACCTCTACCCGCTCGACAGCCTGCGCCGCGACACGCTTGAACACGTGGCAGCCGAATCCAGTCTGATCCACTACGGCGCCGGCGAGCTGGTGTTCCGTGCGGGCGACATCGACGAGGATCTGGTCTATCTGCTCAGCGGCGACATCGAGGGCCAGTACCCGGACGGGCGCGTCAAGCAGATCAGCGCCGACTCGCTACAGGGGCGCTACCCGCTGGGCGAAGCGCAGCCGCGGCGCTTCACCGCGCAGGTGAGCGTCGGCGGTGCCGAGGTGGTGCGCATGGATCGCCGCAGCACCGAGAAGCTTCTGGCCTGGGACCAGCTGTGTCGACGCCGCTCTGAAATGGCCGACAGCGCCGAGGATCAGCGCTGGGTGTTCCGCCTGCTCGGCAGCCGCGCCTTCCACAAGCTGCCGACCGGCAATATCGAGCGCATGTTCAGCGCGTTCGAAGAAATCTGGGCGCCCAGCGGCACCGCCGTGATTACCGAGGGCGATGCGCCCGACAACTTCTACGTGATCAAGCAGGGCACCGCCTCGGTGACCAAGACAATTGATGGCCAGCCGGTGGTGGTGGCGTACCTCGTGCGCGGCGACTGCTTTGGTGAAGATGCGCTGCTCTCGAACAGCCGTCGCAACGCCACCGTGCGCGTACTGGAGGACAGCCGGCTGATGCAGCTGTCGCGGCCCGAGTTCGAAACCGTGCTGAAGCCGCCGGCAGTCGACTGGGTCAGCGTCGAGCAGGCCACCGAGCTGACCCGCCGCGGCGCCCGCGTGGTCGATGTGCGCCTGCCCAGCGAGTTCCGCCAGCGCGCCCTGCGCGATGCGATCAACCTGCCGCTGGCCCAGCTGCGCGAGGGCGCGGTCGAACAGCTCGATCGACGCACACCGATCCTCGTCTACTGCAATACCGGCGAACGCAGCGCCGCCGCTTGCTTCATCCTGACCCGCCTCGGCTACGACGTGAAGGCGCTGCAGGGCGGGCTGGCGCGGGTGCTGAAGAAGCAGCAGGCGCCGAGCTGACACCCGCAGGGCGACCGCAGCGGGGACGGTGCAGTCGAGAACGAGCCGACGCGCCTGACGAGGGCGCGCCGATGCCTACTTGCCGCCGACGATCACCTCATCGGCCGGCCGCGCTGCGAACAAGCCGCAGCAGACCACGCCGACGATCTGGTTGATCTCGCGCTCCAGCGCCAGCGGATCGACGATGCGCATGTTGTGCACGTCCAGAATCCAGTTGCCGTTGTCGGTGACCACGCCATCGCGCCACACCGGCTGGCCGCCGAGCGCCACCAGCTTGCGGCCGACATGGCTGCGCGCCATCGGGATCACCTCGACCGGCAGCGGGAAGCGGCCGAGCACGTCGACCTGCTTGCTGCTGTCGATCACGCAGACGAACTTCCGGCTGGCGGCGGCGATGATCTTCTCGCGGGTCAGCGCGGCGCCGCCGCCCTTGATCAAGCGCTTGTGCGGGTCGCACTCGTCGGCGCCGTCGACATACAGGGCCAGCGGGCCGACCGCATTCAGATCCATCACCTCGATGCCCTGCGCGCGCAGCAGCGCAGTGCTTTGTTCGGAGCTCGACACCGCCCCGCGAATACGGTGCTTGATCGCGCCCAAGGCCTCGATGAAATAGCGCACGGTGGAGCCGGTGCCGACTCCGACCACGCTGTCGTCTTCAACGAATTCGATGGCGCGTTCGGCGGCCTGGCGTTTCTGGTCTTCAAGCGACATTGGTGGGGTCCGGGATTGGGGATTCGGGATTGGGGATTCGCAAAAGCAGAGCGGCGCGAGATTCGTCGTCGTCGAGCTACCGGCTGCGAGCAGCGGCGCGCGGCTAGTCGTCTGCGGCGAGCTTGAGGATGTGCGCCCATTGGGCGTCGCTGACCGGCAGGATCGACAGGCGGTTGCCGCGGCGCAGCAGGGCGAAGTCGCCGAGTGTCTCGGCTTCGGCGCGCAGCTGGTCGAGTGAGACCACGCGCTTGAACTTGCGCGTGAAAGCGACGTGGCGCAACCACCAGCGCGGTGCGTCGGGATCGCTCTTGGGGTCGAAATAGTCGCTGTCCGGAACGAATTGGGTCGGGTCCGGCTGCGCCTCACCCACCACTTCGGCGAGGCCGGCCACGCCCGGTACCGGGCAGTTGGAATGATAGAACAGCACGCCGTCACCGGGCCGCATGTCCTGCCACATGAAGTTGCGCGCCTGGTAGTTGCGCACGCCGGTCCAGGGTTCACTCTTGACCTTTTTCAAGGCGTCGATCGAGAACTCTTCAGGCTCGGACTTCATCAGCCAGTAGGCCATGCGGCGGCTCCAGGGTGCGAGGGCGCGCAGTATAGGCCAGCCGGGTTGACGGGCCGGCGCAGACGGTTCAGCGACAGAGGATCAATTCTCGCTCGGTGGCGACCGCGTCCAAGGCGACGTCCCAGGGCTCAGGGCTGAAGTCGGGCAGCTCCTGCAGGGCGTAGCCGATTCCGATCAGGCGCGGCTGCAGCGGCCGCGCGGCGGCATTCAGAAACGCGAAGCTGCGGTCGTAGTAGCCGCCGCCCGCGCCCAGCCGGCCGCCACGGCGATCAAAGCCGACCAGGGGCACCAGCACCAGCTGCATCTGCTCGGGATCGAGCTGAGAACTGCGCGCGATCGCGGGCTCGGGAATGCCGTAGCGGTTGCTGTCGAGCGGATCGCCCGGCCGCCACGGCGCGAAGCCCAGGCTGCCGTCCTCGCGCAGGCACGGCAGGCAGTAGATGAAACGCGGCGAGCCCATCAGCAGCGCGTGCAGCGAGAACTCACCGTCGACCGCCCAGTAGCCCGCCACATAGCCCCCTGAGGCCAGTTCCGGCAGGCTGGCCAATCGCTGCGGCAGGGTCATCGCGGCGGCCATGCGCTCGGCGGCGCTGAGCTGGCGACGGCGCGCGCGCAGGTCGCGACGCAGTTCGGCACGGGGGTCGGAGATGGCCATGGTTGGAGATCCGTTGCGGGCGCTGCACCTCTGCGGCGCAAACAAAAAACCCAGCGCCGTGGGGCGCTGGGTTTGCAAAGAGATCCCCCACCGTGCCGTTGCGAAAGCGAACGACCTTGATCCCAGGGATCAGGTGGGATTGCTCACAGGCCCTTGGGCTTTCCGCTACTGGGCGGACCTGCACGCTGGGCCCGGTATCGCGCTCCCGGGGTCGTTATTTAGGGTCAAGGCAAAATGTAAGCTTCCGCTGTCGGCACGGCAGAGGACGTCCGCAGTGTAGCGCGGCTTTTCGGTGCCGACCACGCGCAGGATGCGGTGGTTTTGTGAAGCAACCCTACAAAGGCAGGCGCGCGTTGCCGGCGTGCAGGCTGCCGTCCATCAGCGTGTCGAGGCGCTTGTTCAGGTCGCCCAGGCTGCGTTCGAGCCGCGCATCGCGCTCGCTCTGCGCGAGCTTCAGCGCGTTCAGCTCATGGGTGAGATTCAGCGCCATCAGCACCGCCAGACGATCAACGGTGGCGCTTGGGTGCGCGCGCCGCAGCTCGCGCAGCTGGCGATCGACCTGCTCGGCCGAGGCCACCAGGCCAGGACGCTCTTCGGGTTTGCACGCGACCAGGAACTCGCGGTCGAGCACTTTGAGGTTTACCGGGTCGCTCATTGCGGCTGTGCTCAGGCGTTCTGTTCGAGCGACTTCAGTCGCTGGATCATGGCCTCGACCCGGGCCCGGGCCTGCTCGTTCTTCGATAGCAGGGCGGCACGTTCACCGACCAGCTGCTCCTGCGCGACGCGCAGGCTGCGGTTCTCGTCGGCCAGCTGACGCGCCACCTCGGCCAAACGCTCGACGCGCTGGGCAAGGGCCTGCAGTTGCTGGGACGGATCGGGGGTGTTCATAGCCGCCGACGATAGGCGCCGGGTGCATCAGCGGTCAATAGACAGTCGCAGGCCGGCGGTCGCCATCAGCAGGTCCGGATCGTGGTGCTGGAGGAAATTGACGCAGTCGCTTTCCTCGATCGGACGCGAAAGCCAGTAGCCCTGGATCTCGTCGCAGCCCTGCTCGTGCAGGTACTGCAGCTGCTCGACGGTTTCCACGCCCTCGGCGACCACGTTCAGGCCCAGCGAGTGCGCCATGGTGATGATGGTGGCGGTGATCGCTTCGTCGTCGGGATCGGTGGTGAGGTCGCCGACGAACTCCTTGTCGATCTTCAGGGTGTCGATCGGCAGGCGCTTCAAATACACCAGCGAGGAATAGCCGGTGCCGAAGTCGTCGATCGCCAGCAGCACGCCCAGGCTCTTCAGCTGGTGCAGTACCGCGGTGGCCTGCTCGGCGTTGGCCATCACCATGCTCTCGGTGACTTCGAGCTCGATCGACGCCGGCGGCAGCCGGTACTCGGCCAGCAGTTCCTTCATCAGTTCGAATACATTGCCACGCAGCAGCTGCAGCACCGAGACATTGATCGACATCGCCAGCGCGGTGCGGCCGTCGGCATGCCAGCCGGCCAGCACGCTGAACGCCTCGCGCAGCACCCATTCACCGATCGGCAGGATCAGTCCGGTCTCTTCGGCCACCGGAATGAACTCGCCCGGGCTCATTTCACCGAGGTCCTCGCTGCGCCAGCGCAGCAAAGCCTCGAAGCCGGCCACCACGCCGTCGGACAGGGTCAGCCGCGGCTGGAACACCAGATAGAACTCGCGGCGGTCGAGCGCGCGCCGCAGCGAGGCGACCAAGGAAGCACGCCGGCGCGCTTCGGCGTCCATCGCCTCGTTGTAGAAGGCGTAGGTGTTGCGGCCACGATCCTTGGCCGAATACATCGCGGTATCGGCGAACTTCAGCATGTCGGTCGGCACCAGGGCATGGTCCGGGTACAGGCTGATGCCGATCGAGGGCGTGATGACGATCTCGCTGCGGCCCTCCACCTCCAGCGGTGCGGCGAACGAATCGATTACCCGCTGAGCGATCTCCTCAACGCCGCGGCGGTCTTCGAGGTCTTCCAGAATCACCGTGAACTCGTCCCCGCCCAGCCGCGCCACCGTGTCCTGCGGCCGCACGGTCGCCAGCAGGCGCGCTGCCGCGGATTTCAGGATACGGTCACCAGCGGCGTGGCCAAGGGAATCGTTGATGTCCTTGAATC
The DNA here is from genome assembly GCF_044377145.1 of Aquimonas sp. Classification (NCBI taxonomy): domain Bacteria; kingdom Pseudomonadati; phylum Pseudomonadota; class Gammaproteobacteria; order Lysobacterales; family Lysobacteraceae; genus Aquimonas; species Aquimonas sp. The sequence continues at coordinate 36,323 of NZ_JBILJQ010000046.1, read as the reverse complement.
GATCCAGATCGAGGAACAGCACCGCCACCCGCGTGCCCTGGCGGCGGCCGCGCACCACCGCGCGCGCCAGCCGCTCCGACAGCAGGCTGCGGTTGGGCAGGCCGGTCAAGGTGTCGTAGTTGGCGAGGTAGCGCAGCTCCTGCTCGGCGCGTTTGCGGTCGGTGATGTCGCTGACCACCCACACGTAGTGGCTGCGCTCACCGTACTGATCGCTGACGGCATTGATCTCGACCGCGGCCAGATACTCCTCGCCGTCCTTGCGCCGCTGCCACATTTCACCCTGCCATTGCCCGGCGGCGACCACGCTGTCGCGCATCTGCGCGTAGAACGCCGCATCCTGCTGGTTGCTTTCCAACAGCGCACAGGGTTCGCCCTGAACATCGCTGGCGGCATAGCCGGTGATGCGGCAGAACGCCGGGTTGACGCTGACAAAGCGCATGTCGAGATCGCAGACCGCCACCGCCTCGCCCATGCTGCGCAACACTTCGCTGGCGATCCGGCGTTCGCGCTCGGCGGCGCGGCTGACGGTGATGTCGCGGGCGGTGCCGGCCATCCGCACCGGCGTGCCGGATTCATCGCGCTCCACCACCTTGCCGCGCGAACGCACCCACACCCAGTCGCCATCACCACCGCGCACCCGGTGCTCCGACTCGAAGAACTCGGTGCGCCCGGCGATGTGGGCCTGCATGATCTTCTGCAGGCGCCGGATGTCTTCCGGATGCACAGCGCGGCTGCGGAAATCCTCGGTGTCGAGTTCGGCATCCGAACCCGGACCGAGCAGTTGTTCGGCGCCAACGCGGTAGAGCCGATTGCTGCGAATGTCCCAATCCCAGAACTCGTCGCCTGAGCCCCACAGCGAAAGCTTGAGCCGCTCCTCACGCTCGCGCAGCTCATTCATCAGGCGCTTCTCGGCGCGCCGGCGCGCGCGCAGACGCTTCAGCAAGAGCATCCCGACTACCAGCGCGACCAGCACATAGGCCAGACGCGCGGGCTGGCTGTTCCACCAGGCTGGCAGCACCTCGAGTTCAAGCCGCGCCTCGTGCGAACTCAAACGGCCATCGCGGTTGCTTCCGCGTACGCGCAGCACGTAGCTGCCGGGGCCGAGATTGGTGTACGTCGCTTCGTTGCGGTGTTCGGAGTCGTTCCAGTCACGATCGAATCCCTCCAGCATGAAGCTGAAGCGATTGCGCTGCGGAAAGCTGAAATCGAGCGCGGCAAAGCGGACTCGAACCACCCGTTCGGACTGCGGAAAACCCAGCTGCGCAGGCATGCTCAGGCCCGGGGTCTCCTGCAGGCTCTGGCCAAGCTGCACCGAGAGCAGCTGTACGGGCGCGTCGAATGCGCTGGTCTGGATCCGCGCGGGTTCGAATACGTTCAAACCGCGCACGCCGCCGAAGGCCAGGCGGCCATCGCGCAGGGCCAGCGCCGAGGCACCGTTGAATTCGAGGTCCTGCAAGCCGTCCTGCAGGTCGAAGCGCGAGCTCGTACCGCTCGCCGGGTCGAGTCGAGTCAGGCCACTGTTGCCGCTCAGCCAGACCCTACCGGTGGTGTCGACCAGAGCGGCATAGACGGTCGGCGCGGTCAGGCCCTGGGCCGGCCCGAATCGGCGCACTCGCACCCGGCCACCAGGCTTGGTGTGCAGTGCATTGATCCCGCTGTGCGTGGAGACCCAGAGCACACCCTGCGGATCTTCGAACAGGTGCCGCACCAGATTGCCGGACAGCGAGTCGGGGTTGCCCGGATCATGCAGCAAACGCTGCACGCTGCCGGTGGTCGGGTCGATGCGATTCAGGCCCTCGAGGGTAGCGACCCAGATCTGTCCGGCACCGTCCTCGAACACGAAGGTGACCAGCGGATGGCTGAGCGAGTCCAGCGCGGCGGGATCGTGACGGAACCAGCGCGCCTGCCCGGTGGCGGGATCCCACTCCAGCAGGCCCTCACCGAAACTGCCGATCCACAACTTGCCGTTGCGAGCGCGAATGATATGGCGCAGATCGACCATCTCGGAGCCCTTGCCGGGCACCGGTGGCAGTTTGATCCGCTGCGCACGGCGCTGGTCTGGGCTGTAGTTGAACAGGCCGAGATCGCTCGATACCCACAGCCGGCCCTCGCCTGCATCGGCGATGCCGAACACCTTGATCGGCCGGCCCGGCGCGGCCGAAGGCAATGCCGCCATCAGCGGGGCGTAGTGGCTTTCGTGCTGCATCGAGTCGCCCACCAGCCGCAGCAGGCCACGGCCTTCGGTGCCGATCCACAGCCGGCCCTGCACGTCCTCAAAAATGGTGCGGACGTGGTTCGACAGCACCGGGTCATGCTCGGGCCGACTTTCGACGACGCGAGCGAACGGCGAGCCTTCCGGCCGCGCGGTGGCGATGCCGCGCGCTTCGCCGCCCACCCACAGCAGGCCCGAGCTGTCGATCATCACCCGCGCCAGCCGATCTTCGTGCAGGCTCCGATCGACCTCCGGATCGTGGCGCAGCCGCAGGGTGGCGCCGGTGTCCGGCGTGTAGCGCAGCAACCCGCCGTGCAGCAGGGCCAGCCACAGCTGCCCTTCGGCATCACGGGCGATCGAGCGCACCGGCTTCGCATCCGCGGCGGGCGACCACACCGACTGCAGCCTGCGCGCACCGCGGGTCCAGCGGAACAGGCCGTCATTCGCACCCACCCACGCAGCATCGGGGCCGTCGGGCAGCACGCTGTGCAGCAGATGGGCGGGGCCAACGCGACGCGGCAGGGTGGCGCCCGGCGCGAACACGAAGAAGCCTTCCCAGCTCGCGACCAGCACCGTGCCATCCGGCAGCAGGGCCAGCCCGTCGGCACGCAGATTGGCCTCGGTGTTGCCTTCGAAACTGAGCCGGCGTTCGCGCAGGCCGGTCGCCGGATCGAACACTTCCACCCCCTGCCCGGTGCCGACCCATAGTCCGACGCCGGGCTGATGCAGCAGGGCGGTGACCCGATCGCGGTGACCCTTGCCGCCCTCGGAACGCGCGCTCAGGTGGCGGTCGATCCGGCCGGAATCGAGGTCGATCGAGGCCAGGAATCGGGTATTGGTGCCGACCCAAAGGCGGCCCTGATCGTCTTCCGTCAGCGCGGTGATGAAGGTTTCGGGCAGGGTCGCGGCGTCGTCCGGGTCATGCAGGAACTGCTGCAGGCGGTAACCGTCGTAGCGGTGCAGGCCACCCTCGGTGGCAATCCAGACGAAGCCGCGACTGTCCTGCAGGATGGCGTTGACCGAGTTCTGTGCCAAACCATCGCGGCTGTCGAGTGTGCGGAAATGGAAATCCTGGCGTGCTGCCCATGCGTGCTCGCTGCACACCAGCATCAGCATCAGCAGCAGCGTGCCCAGCACGTGGGCGCACCGCCGCCAATATCTGCCCTGCAGGCTGTCCGCTGCGCCCAAAACCTTCGGTCCTATTCGATGGATTCCGCTGCCAAGCTGCCGCTGCGACGCCCCCACGCCGCCGCCACCTGCTGCCCCGCACCGGTCGGCGAACGCTCACTGGCGCACGCGTCGCACGGGTCTGCTCTCCGCTCGGCCCGCCAGTGTAGGCAGACCGCAGACGAGCAACAAGCAAATGCGATGCCGCGCACGTTTTGCGCTCGGCACGCCGGGCCGGACGCGAGCGCGGACGCTGCCGTCGGGACAATGCCCCAGCGCGTGCGCGCTACACTGCGCAGCCATTCCGACTGGAAGTGCAGCGCGTGGCAGACAGCGAACTCCCCCCTCTGGCAAGCGTGGAACAGGCCTTGGCCGAAGCCTCGATCAGCGTCGATGCCGCCGAACTGCATGGCTCGATCTGCGGCCTGCTGAGCGCTGGCGGGCGGCTGGCCGGCGGTGACTGGCTGGAAGCACTGGCGATCGAAGGTCCACGCATCGGTGCAGGCAGCGTGCTCGACCGCCTGCGCAGCGAAACCCTGCAGCAACTCTCCGACAGCGAATTCGGCTTCGACCTGCTGCTGCCTGAAGATGGCGCTGACCTGGGCGACCGGGTCGAGGCACTGAGCGGCTGGTGCCGGGGTTTTCTGGGCGGCTTCGGGCTCGGCATCTCAAGTGCCGGCAAACTGTCGGATGAAGCCCGCGAAGCGCTGGAAGACCTCGCCCGCATCGCGCAATCCGAGCTCAGCTTCGAGGACGGCGAGGATGACGAGAACGCGCTGTCTGAAATCATCGAGTTCGTGCGGGTGGCGGTACTGCTGCTGCACAGCGAGGGCGGCGGCAGCTCGGCCAACTCGACCTTGCATTGAGAACGTTGTCATCACGGAACTGGCCGCGCACCGCCGCGCCGCCCCACTCGCCACAGGTTGATCGCATGCCGCGCGCTGCTCCGCCACCGATCCGCACCGCCGAGTTTGTCCGTCGCCGCCGCCAGCTGATGAAGCTGGCCGGCGAGGACGCGATCCTGATCCTGCCGGCAGCCGCCGAGCGCATCCGCAATCGCGATTCGACCTATCCGTTCCGCCAGGACAGCGACTTCTGGTACCTGTCCGGCTTCAACGAACCCGAGGCCGTGCTGGTGCTGGTGCCGGGCCGCAGCCACGGCGAAGCGCTGCTGTTCTGCCGTGATCGCGATCCCGAGCGCGAAGCCTGGGATGGCCCGCGCGCTGGCCCTGAAGGCGCGGTCGAGGCCTTCGGCTTCGACGATGCGTATCCGATCTCCGACATCGACGACATCCTGCCGGGCCTGATCGAAGGCCGCTCACGGGTGTTCTATCACTTCGGCCGCGACGTCGAGTTCGATCTGAAGCTGATCGGCTGGGTCAACCGCGTGCGCGCGCAGATCCGCAATGGCGCCGAATCGCCGCACGAATTCATGGACTTGGGCCATCCGCTGCACGACCTGCGCCTGTTCAAGAGCCCGGCCGAAATCAAGCTGATGCGGCATAGTGCGGCGATCGCCGCCGAGGCGCATGTGCGTGCGATCCAGGCGACCCGGCCCGGCCTGTTCGAGTACTCGATCGAGGCCGAGCTGCTGCACAGCTTCCGACGCCACAACGCAGTGCCCAGCTACGAGTCGATTGTTGGCGCCGGCGCCAACGCCTGCGTGCTGCACTACCGCGCCAACTCTGCGGCGCTGAAGGCCGGCGATCTGCTGCTGATCGATGCCGGCGCCGAGTACCAGGGCTATGCCTCCGACATCACCCGCACGTTTCCGATCAGCGGCAGCTACAGCCGCGAACAGCGCGCGCTCTACGACCTGGTGCTGAACGCGCAGGCCGCGGCGATCGCGGCCGTGCGCCCGGGCAACAGCTGGATCGCCCCGCACGAGGCCGCCGTCAGCGTGCTGACCGAAGGCCTGCTGTCGCTCGGCCTGCTGCGTGGCACCCTGAAGGCCTGCCTGGCCGACGAGAGCTACAAGCGCTTCTACATGCACAAGACCGGCCACTGGCTTGGCCTCGATGTGCACGATGTCGGCGAGTACCGCATCGGCGGCGACTTCCGCCTGCTCGAACCCGGCATGGTGCTGACCATCGAGCCCGGGCTCTACATCGCGCCCGGCTCGAAGAGCGTGCCCGCCAAGTGGCAGGGCATCGGTATCCGCATCGAAGACGATGTGTTGGTCACCGCTGCCGACCACGAGGTGCTGACCACCGCCGCGCCCAAGGATGCCGAGGCGATCGAGGCGCTGATGGCCCGCGCCTGAGGCGCCGCATCAGCGTCGCGATGGCTTCGCAGCGCGCGCCGGACACAGTTAAAGAACGTCAACCCCGGCGCTGATCGCGGCAACTGCGCGCGAACGGCACAGCCGCCTCGGGCACACTCCGCGGCAGTGCGCAGCGTCTTGTCGCCTGCAACGCTGCATGCAATCGTTCAGCGCGTCGCGGCGATCCAGGACAACACCGGTTGAATGCGTCGGGGCAACCTGCCGGCCGACCGGCGCGGTATCACGCCGCGGCGATGGGGTGGGTTCGGCTGAAACTTCAGGGGGAGTGGCATGCGCAAGCGTGGGTCGATGGGGCTGGCTGCGGCCGGCTGGATGCTGTCTGAGCCGGCGGCGGCGCAAGCCGGTGTCCCGGCCAGCCTGGATGTGGTGCATCTGGTCTGGATCGCCGCCTGCTGCGGCATGGTGCTGATGATGCAGCCGGGCTTCGCCCTGCTTGAGAGCGGGTTCGCGCGCAGCAAGAACGCCGTGAACGTGCTGATGAAGAACTTCACCGACTGCGCGATCACCTCGCTCGGCTTCTGGCTGGTCGGTTTCGGCCTGATGTTCGGCACCAATCCCAGTGGCTGGTTCGGCACCAGCAGCTTCATGCCGAACGCCAGCAGCGAGCTGGTGAATGTGCTGTTCCAGACCCTGTTCGCCGCCACCGCCGCGACCATCATCAGCGGCGCGGTGGCCGAGCGGATCCGCTACCTGCCCTACCTGCTCGGCACGCTCGGCGTTGTGGTCGTCATCTACCCGCTGTTCGGCAGCTGGGCCTGGGGCGGCTCGGTGGAGCAGCCGGGCTGGCTGCGCGGGCTGGGCTTTCTGGATTCCGCCGGCGGTGCGGCGGTGCATACGGTGGGTGGCTTTGTCGCCCTCGCCGCCTGCATCGTGCTCGGCCCGCGCTTTGGCCGATTCGGCCGCGACGGCAGCGTGCGCGAGGTTCCCGGCCACAGCCTGCCGCTGGCAGCGCTGGGCGCCTTCCTGCTGTGGATCGGCTGGTTCGCGTTCAATGGCGGCGCTGCCGAGAAGGACTTTTCCGACCTCGGCCGGATCGTGCTCAACACCCACCTCGCCGCGGCCGCCGGCATCCTTGGCGCGATCGGTCTGCTGCTGGTGCGGCGCAAGCCGATTCTGATGTCGACCGTGATCAATGGCGCCCTCGGCGGCCTGGTCAGCATCACCGCCGGCGCCAAGTATCTCGGCCCCGCCAGCGCGGTGCTGGTGGGCCTGTGCGCCGGTCTGATCGTGGTGGCCGGCGGCCATCTGCTGCGCCGTCTGCAGATCGACGATGTGGTTGATGCGGTGCCGGTGCATGCGTTCTGCGGCGTGTTCGGCACCCTGATGCTCGGCGTGCTGTTCGAGGGCGCTCCGCTGGATGCGGGCCGCATCGGCGTGCAGGCCATCGGCGCCGCGGTCGCGGCGGTCTGGGCCTTCGGCATGGGCTATGCGGTGTTCAAGCTGATCGACGTGGTGATCGGCCTGCGTGCACCGGTCGACCACGAGCGCTCCGGCCTCGACTACACCGAGCACCACGAGCTGGCCTACCCGGAGTTCATGACCGCTCGCACCCACCGCGCCATCGAGCCGGGCGGCGGGGCCTGAGCATGGCGAGTCCGGTCGAGGAACCCAGCAAGCTCAATCATCGACGGCGCGCGGTGTTTTCGGCGCTGAGCACCGTGTTTGCCGAGCGCCCCACGGCGGTGGAGGCGTGTTTCCTGCTGTGGGAGCGCGAGTTCGCGCAGCAGCCGCACTTCGTCGCCACCCGCTTCGTGCGCCTGTGCGCCGACGCCAACAGCCTGGATGAGCCGCAGCGCATGCAGCTGACCCGGCGCATCTTCGAGCAGCTGGCCCAGCCCTACGAGCAGCTGCCGCCGTTCCCGCAGACCCTGCTGGACGCCTCGGCCGCCGCTGAAGCCGCGCAGCCGGCAAGCGCGGAGGCCGTCGCAGCTCCCGCCGCTGCTCCGACGCCTGTGGCGCTGCCGCCGGCGCAAGCCGTCAGCGCCGCCGCCAGCATCACCGGCGCGGTGGGCCGCTCGCTGCTGTCGCCAGTGCGCGCGCAGTCGCGCAGCAATCCGGGCCTGGTCAGCGCGATCCTCACCGATGCCTTCAAGCACACCAAACTCGACGAGCGCAGCCGCAGCCTGGCGCTGGGCTGGGCGCTGCAGGGCGGCAGCGATGATGCCGCGCTGACGCCGTTCAGCGATGCCAGCCTGCGGCAGATCGTGCAGGCGCTGTACCTGGCAGCCTGCGATGCGCTCGGGCCCGTCGCCGCCGACAAGCTGCTGTCGCAGTCGATCGCACGGGCACAGGCACTGCCAGCGGCGGTTGAGTACCCGCCGGAACGACTGCTCTAGTCCAACGTGCAGCGAGCTGCCACGCGCGCGACTGCCTACCAGGGCAGCGCGTCGAGATCGACATTGCCGCCGGAGAGGATCATCCCGACCTCGCGGCCAGCAAACAGCTGCGGATTGTTCAGCACCACCGCCAGCGGCACCGCGCAGCTCGGTTCGATGATGATTTTCAGACGCTCCCAGATCAGCCGCATCGCGGCGATGATCTCGGCCTCCGAGGCCAGCAGGATATCGTCCAGACGCTGGCTGAGGATGGCGAAGGTGAGCGTGCCGAGCTCGGCACGCAGCCCATCGCAGATCGTGTTGGCGATGCGCCCGGTGATACGGGTGCCGGATTTGAGTGAGTCGTGCGCGTCGCAGGCCTGGGCGGGCTCGGCGCCAAACACGCGGATGCCGGGCTTCAGCGACTGCGCAGCGATCGCGGTGCCCGACAGCAGGCCGCCGCCGCTGACCGGCGCCAGCACGGTGTCGAGCTGCGGCACGCGGTGCAGCAGCTCCAGGGTCGCGGTGCCCTGGCCGGCGATCACCCGCGCATCGTTGTAGGGATGCACGACCTCGGCGCCGGTGGCCGCCAGCGCTTCGGCCATCGCTGCATCGCGCGCGGCCTGATGGGTGTCGCAGGGGATGATCTCGGCGCCGAAATCGCGGATCGCCGCGAGTTTGATCTTCGGCGCCGAACGCGGCACCACCACTCGCGCCGGAATGCCGCGCAGCCGGCAGGCCAGCGCGATCGCGGCGCCGTGGTTGCCGCTGCTCTGGGTCAACACTCCACGCGCGGCCTGCGCCTCGCTGAGGCCGAATACGGCATTGGCGGCGCCGCGAAACTTGAACGCGCCGACACGTTGGAAGTTCTCGCACTTGAAGTGCAGCCGGCAGCCGGCGATGCGGTCGAGCGAGCTCGACTGCAGCACCGGCGTCACCTGCGCATGCTGGGCGATGCGTGCAGCGGCTGCGCGGATATCGTCCAGGGTCGGCACATCGGTGGAAGGGTTCAGCGTGCTCATGCGTCCGAGGTTCCGTTGGGGAAGTTGCGGCTCAGCACCGCCTGCAGCGGCGGCAGCGCGTCGATGGCAGTCGCGATGGCGTACAGCTTCGGCGCATGCGCGGCGAACCACGGCCGACGTGGTCTCCAGTGGCTCATCACCGCGATGTAGAGATCGATCGCGCTCATGCGCTCGCCCAGAAACCAGGGCCCGCTGGCCGCGTGTTCCAGCATCAGCCACAGACGCTCGCGCCAGTCGTCGACGCAGGCGACAAAGCCCTCCTGCGCCGGCGCCATCGGCACGAAGCGCGCCGGGATATCGGCATAGGTGAAGGTCGGATAGATCGACGATACGCAGAACGTCAGCCAGCGCAGAAAGCGGCCACGGCAGTGCTCGGCCGGCAGCGGCACCCAGTCGTCGCTGTCATTGGTCTCGGCCAGCCACAGGGTGATGGCGAGGCTTTCCGCCAGCACCTCGCCGCCGGCGGTGACGAGGGTCGGCACCTGGGCCAGCGGATTGACCCGCGCCAGCGCCTCGCGCGCTTGCGCATCGGCCAGCAGATCGCCGACCTGCTCAAAACGATAGGGCAGGCCGTACCAGGCCAGCTGGGTCTCGATCAGGGCCGAGCCCCAGCCCTCACGGCCATACAGGACATACATGCGGATCTCCTCGCGGGGCGATCGATTCGCCGGACCCGCGCAGTATCGCCGTCAGCCGCGGCTGCGTGGATGTGCCAGCTGGGCCATCATGGGGGATCCCTGCTGCTGACCGGCCCTGCCCAATTCCCATGCCCGACTCCAATGTGATCGAACTGCACCCCAGCGCCGCGCCGCTGATCCGCCGGCTCGACTACCGGCCGCCAGCCTGGCGCCTGCCGCGGATCGAACTCAGCTTCGAGCTCGAGCCCGAACACACCCGCGTCGAGGCGCAGCTCTGGCTGGAGCCCGACCCCGCCCAGCCGGGCGCCGCGCTGGTGCTGGATGGCGAAGGTCTGGAGCTGATCGAACTCGAACTCGACGGCCGCCGGCTCAGCGCTGACGACTACCGCTACACCGACGGCAAGCTGCATCTGCCCGGTGTTTCCAGCGCCTGCCGGCTGCGCAGCGTGGTGCTGATCCGGCCGCTGCTGAACACCGCGCTGGAGGGTCTCTACGTCAGTGGCGAGCTGCTGCTGACCCAGTGCGAGGCCGAGGGCTTCCGCCGCATCACTTTCTGCGTCGACCGCCCAGACGTGCTCAGTGTCTACACGGTCGAGCTGCGCGCCGATGCGCAGGCTTATCCGGTGCTGCTCGCCAATGGCAACCCAGCCAGCAGCTGCGAGCTGCCCGATGGCCGTCACGCTGCGCGCTGGCACGACCCGCATCCGAAACCGAGCTATCTGTTCGCGATCGCCGCCGGGGTGATGGACCGCGTCTCGACACACTTCACCACCGCTGAGGGCCGGGAGGTGGAGGTGAATGTCTGGGCCGATGCCGGCATGGCCGCGCGCTGCGAGTACGCGCTGGGCGCCACCCTGCGCGCGATGCGCTGGGACGAGCAGCGCTTCGGCCGCTGCTACGACCTCGACGTGTTCAACATCGTCGCCGCCCAGGATTTCACGATGGGCGCGATGGAGAACAAGGGCCTCAACATCTTCAATGCGCGCTACATCCTGGCTGACATCGACAGCGCCACCGATGCCGATTTCGAGGCGGTCGAATCGGTGATCGGCCACGAGTATTTCCACAACTGGAGCGGCAACCGGGTCACCGTGCGCGACTGGTTCCAGCTGTCGCTGAAGGAGGGCTTCACTGTCTTCCGCGACCAGGAGTTCACGTCGGATTTGCGTTCGCGTGCGGTCAAGCGGATCGAGGATGTGCGCATGCTGCGCGGCCGGCAGTTTCCGGAAGACGCTGGCGCGCTGGCGCATCCGGTTCGGCCGGACAGTTACCGCGAGATCAACAACTTCTACACCGCAACGATCTACGAGAAGGGCGCCGAAGTGGTGCGCATGCTGCACACCCTGCTCGGCGAGGCCAGCTTCCGGCGCGGCTGCGATCTGTACTTCGAACGCTTCGACGGCACCGCCGCCAGCGTCGATGCCTTTCTCGACTGCATGCGCGAAGCCAGCGGCCACGACCTGATCCAGTTCGAGCGCTGGTACGCGCAGAGCGGTACACCGGTCGTCACGATCGAATCGCAGTACGACGCCAGCCAGCGCCGGTTCTCACTGCATTTCAAGCAGAGCACCGCGCCGACCCCCGACCAGGCCGACAAGCAGGCCCTGCACATCCCGCTGCGCTATGCGCTGTACGGCGCCGACGACCAGCCGATCGAGCCTGCGCCGCTGACCGAGCACGCGGCGCGGCCCGGGCTGATCGAGCTGCGCGCAGACCAGCAGTCGGTCCGTTTCGAGAACATCAAGACGCCGCCGCTGGTGTCCTTCCTGCAGGGCCTGTCAGCGCCGGTGCGCATCGACTACCGCTACACCCCGGCCGAGCTGGCGCGGCTGGCGTGGATCGAGCGGGATCCGCTGTGCCGTTGGGACGCCCTGCAGCAGCTGGCGCTGCCGGCCTTGCTCGATGGCTCGGAGATCCACGCCACCGCGCTGTCGAATGCGCTCGGCAGCCTGCTGGCCGATCGCACGGCCGACCCCAGCTTCGTCGCCCTGTGCTGGCAGCTGCCGGAGTTCGAGGTGCTGGTCGACGCCCGTCCACGGGTCGATGTCGATGCCGTGCTGGACGCGCGCCGCAGCCTGCTGCGGCAGCTCGCGCAAACCCATGCCCGGCTGCTGACGACGCGCTACACCGAGCTGGCGCAGTTCGATCCGGATTCGCTGGAGCCTGCCCCTTCCGCGGCGCGCCGGCTGAAGAACCTGTGCCTGCAGCGGCTGGCCCTGATCGAGCCCCACGGCGCGCGTGCCTTCGCCCAGTTCGAACGCGCTGGCACCTTGACCGACCGGCTCGGCGCACTGGCCGCCTTGATCCATGCTTCCGCCCCGCAGACCAACGCGGCGCTGGCGGTGTTCAAGGCCCGGATCGGAACCGATCTGCTGCTGAACGACAAGTGGATCGGCCTGCTCGCGACCCGCCCGGCCGCGGAAGCCCTCGACGACGTGGTCGCCCTGCTGGACACCCCGCACTGGCAGCCGCGCAACCCCAATCGCGTGCGCGCCCTGTTGGGCAGCTTCGCCCGCAGCAACCCGGCCGCCCTGCACCGCCGCGACGGCGCCGGCTACGCCCTGTTGTTCTCCCAGGTGCCGATCATCGATGCGCTCAACCCGCAGGTCGCCTCGCGCCTGCTCGGCGCGCTCGAAACCTGGCGCCGGCTGGACGCCGACCGCCAGGCGATGATCGAAGCCGGCCTGCACGCCCTGCGCGCACGCGGCCTGTCACGGGATTGCGGGGAGATGCTGGAGCGCTTGCTGGCTTGAGAGCGCGGATTGGGGATCCAGAGCGTCCGGACCAAGGTCTGCGCCAGAATCCACCCTGTCGCCGCCCCGCACCCTCGCCGGCTTCGAATCCCGAATCCCGAATCCCGAATCCCGAATCCCGAATCCCGAATCCCAAACAAAAAACCCGCGCATCAGCGCGGGTTTTTGGTTGGCCCGGCAGCGTTGCCGCTTACCAGACGACTTCAGCCATCGAACAGTTCAAGCCTGAGCCGATGCCGAGCAGGGCGATGCGCTGGCCTTTGCGCAGACGTCCCATCTCCTTGAGTTTGGACAGCACGATCGGCACCGAGGCGGGGCCGATGTTGCCGTGCTCCGGGAAGATGGTCAGCACCTTCGCCGGGTCGATGCCGAAGGTCTTCAGCAGGGCCTCGTTGTGGACGCGGCTGACCTGGTGCACGACGAATTCGTCGAGCTCCTCGATCACCCAGCCCAAGGCCTGCTTGGCGGCGACGAAGGTGGTCTGGGCCAGCTTCATGCCTTCGATCAGCAGCATCTTGGTGTCGGTGACCATGCGGTCGAGGTTGCCGCGGCAGAGGTGGTTCCACTGCGTGGCCGCGCGGGTGACGCCGCCGCGGTAGCGCGGTGCGTCCGGGGCCAGCTCGCGCCGCGCCAGCACCATCGCCGCCGCACCGCAGCCCAGAGTCAGCGAGGCCAGCTCGCTGCGGAAGCTCTCTTCGGTGATTTCCGGCGACAGCATGCGTTCGATGGTGCGCTTGTAGACGAGGTTGGCGGTCTCGCCATCCACCACCAGCGCGTAATCGATCTCGCCGCGCTCGATCATCCGGCTGGCGATGTCCATGCCGTTCAAGAACGCCAGGCAGGCATTCGCCACATCGAAGTTCTGGCAGGTTTCGGGCAGACCGAGGTTGCCGGAGACGATGCTGGCGGTCGACGGCTCCAGGTAGTCGCGGCTGACCGAGGTATTCACCAGCAGGCCGATCCGGCCACGCTCGACGGCGGCCTCAGCCAACGCCTTCTCCGCAGCCAGGGTGGCGGCGTCCGAGGCCAGCACATCGTCGTCCCACATGCGGCGCGAGCGGATGCCGGCGATGTCCTGCAGGACGTCGGCGCGGATGTTCAGGCGCTCCAGCGTGGGACGCAGGCGCTGATTGATCTCGGCCGAGCTCAGCGCATGCGGCGCATCAATGTGCGCCACGCTGGCGATGGAGACGTGCTGAAACAGCATGGGCAATCCAGTTGGTTGAGGGACGCAAAGCCCGCGAACGCTACCGGGTATGGCGCCCTGCCGCAAGTTTCGCCAGCGCGCAGACCCTCACAATTGCCGCGGATCGCCGTCAAGTTGCCGACGATCCGTGGGCTTGATCACAGCCTGCGGCTTACTCCGCGCTGCACAGACAGTGCGCCAGCACGTGCGCGGGCAGGCCACGCACCGGCGGCGCCAGCAGCTGCAGCTCTTCGCGCAGCTGACGAATCGCCGGCTGCTGCAGCAGCGAGGGCGGCAGGCCGATGTAGGCGGCGGTGGCCTGCGCCATCGCGTTTTTGCCCATATTCGCGATGAACTGCTCGAACGCCGAGGGCTCTTTCTCGACATAGCTCACCGCGTAGTCGTTCTCGGCAAGTTCGGCTAAGCCCGCTGCGGCCGCGATCGCATCGCGCAGGCCGCCGAGCTTGTCGACCAGGCCCAGCTCCAGCGCCTGCGCGCCGCTCCAGACCCGGCCGCGGCCGACCGAATCGGCTTCTTCGTAGGTTTTGCCGCGGGCGTCGGCGACGCGGCCGATGAAATCGCGGTAGCCGTCTTCGATCACCGTCTGCAGGATCCGGCCGACCATCGGGTCGAGCGGGCGGGTCGGGTCGAACGCACCGGCAATGCGGGTGGTGCCGACGCCATCCGAGCGCACGCCGATCCGCTCAAGCGAGTCCTCAGCGGTGAAGAACAGGCCGAAAATGCCGATCGACCCAGTAATCGTGCTGGGGTCGGCATAGATCTGCTGCGCATTCATCGAGATCCAATAGCCGCCGGAGGCCGCCACATTGGCCATCGACACCACCACCGGCTTACCGGCGGCGCGGGTCAGCTCGACCTCGCGGCGGATCTGCTCGGACGGAAACACACCGCCGCCGGGCGAATCCACGCGCAGCACCAGGGCTTTGACTTCATCGTCTTCGCGCGCCTTGCGGATCAGTTCCGACGTCGACACACCGCCCACCTGGCCCTGCGGCTGCTCGCCGTCGGTGATGCCGCCCTGAGCCACCACGATCGCGACCTTGGGGCGGCTGTCGAAGGGCAGCTTCTCCCGGTCGAGGAAGCCGAGGTACTCGTTCAGACCGACCTGGCGGAAGGTGTTGTTCTCTTCGTCCTTGACGCCACGCTCGATCAGCAGCGCACGCAGTTCGTCCGCGGTCTTCAGCTCATCCACCAGGCCCATGCGCAGGGCCAGCTGGGCGAGGTCACCGTTGACCGCGGCGATTTCTTCATCGAGCGCGTCGATCTGCGCCTGCAGCTTGGCGGCGTCGATCTCGCGCAGGGCAGCGACCTCGCTCAGGTAGCGGTTCCAGATGTCGCGCATCCAGTGCAGGTCGGCCTCGTTGGCTTCCGGCGAGGCGTTGTCGCGGATGTAGGGCTCGGCGAAGGATTTGAACTCGCCGACGCGGAACAGGTGCACCTTGACCCCCAGCTTGTCCTGCAGGCCTTCGCGGTAATAGGCGCGGTAGCGGCCGATGCCCTCGAGCAGGGCCGCGCCCGACGGATGCAGATAGACCTCATCAGCGTGCGCGGCCAGGTAGTAGCCGGCCTGATCAACACTGTCGGCGTAGGCGACGATCTGCTTGCCGCTCTCCTTGAAACGGGTCAGCGCCGCGCCGACCTCGCGCAGTGCCGCGAAGCCGGCACCGGACATGCGATCGGTGCGGATCAGCATGCGCTCGATGCGCTTGTCTTCGGCCGCACCCTCGATCGCCCGCAGCAGGTCGCGCAGCTGCACTTCGTTGACCGGGTCGCCGGTCAGCTCGCCCAAGGCACGCGAGGCGGCGTCACTGCTGAACTGCTCGACGATCCGGCCCTCGGGCGCCAGCACGAAGATGCTGCGCTCCTCCAAGGTGGGGCCACCGCGCAGCGAGGCGACCACGATGATGCCGATCACCAGCAGCAGCAGGCCGTTCAGCAGCAGGCGACGGCTGAAGTTGAGTGCATCCCACAGGAACACGAAAAAGTTGACGAAGGCGCCACGCTTGGGCTCGGACATCGGAAGCTCTCGCAGAAGTTCGGGCAGATCGCCCGGAGGTTGAAGAATCTACAGCCGCGGCAGGATCTGCCACGGTCGGTGCATGTGACGTCTGCACGCAAGCGCCGGTGGTCATGCCGGTAGCGGCACCTGCCTGCGCAAGCGCCGCGCCAGCAGCACGAAACGCACGGTCAGCATCAGCGCCGCGGCCGACAGGCCGAGGATCAGCCCGTACCACATGCCGTGCGCGCCGCCGCCGCGGACGATGCCCATCCAGTAGCCGAGCGGCATGCCGAGGCCCCAGTAGCTGAGCACGGTGATGATCGCCGGCAGGCGGGTGTCCTTCAAACCCCGCAGCGCGCCTGCCGAGGCCGCCTGCAGCCCGTCGGAAAACTGGAACGCCGCCGCCAGCACCATCAGCTGCGCCGCCAGCGCGGCGACCTCGGCGTCCTTGGTCCAGAGGCCGGCGATGGTCGAAGCACCCAACAGCAGCACCAGCGCCGAAGCCAGCTGGGTGCCGGCGGTGATCGCATAGCCGGCGCCACCGGCCCAGGCCACGCCTTTGGGATCACCGCGGCCGACCGCATTGCCAACCCGCACCGTGGTGGCCATGGCCACCCCGAGCGGAATCATGAAGGCCACCGAGGCCAGATTGATCGCGACCTGGTGGGCTGCCGTCTGCAGGGTGCCAAGGCTGCCGATAATCAGCGCGGTGGCGACAAACAGCCCGCCCTCCATGAACACCGAAAAGCCCATCGGCAGGCCGATCTTCAGCAGATCGGCAATCGGCGCCCAGCGCGGCCAGTCGAAACGCGCGTACAGCTGCAGGTCGGCGTAACCGGCGCCGCGGGCCAGATGCAGACCATAGGCCGCGGCCTGCACCCACAGCGTGGTCGCGGTGGCGATGCCCAACCCGAGCGCGCCCAGTTCCGGTGCGCCGAACTCGCCGAACATCAGCGCATAGCCGAGCGGAAACAGCAGCAGCAGACCGCCGAGGCCGATCACCATGGTCGGCTTGGTCAGCGAGACGCCCTCGCTGAGATAGCGGAAGGTGAAGAACAGCGCCAGCGCCGGCGCGCCGGGTGCGACTCCGCGCAGAAAGCCCAGCGCCTGCGGGCGCACGTCTGCAGCCACGCCCGCCCATTCCAGCAGCCAGCCGGCATTGCCGATGAAGATCCACAGCCCGCAGCCCATCAGCAGCGCCAGCCACAGCGCCTGCCGGAACACCGCGCCGATCTCGCTGCGGCGGCCGGCACCGTCCAGCTGGGCCACGGTGGGTGGAATCGCCATCAGCACGCCGATCAGGATCAGGATCGCCACCGACCACACCGCGGTGCCGATCGCCACCGCCGCCTGAGTCAAGGCCGAATGGCGGCCGGCCAGCACGGTGTCGATCACGTTCATCATCATCGACGACAGCTGGCCCAGCACCAGCGGCAACGCCAGCGCCGCGGTCGCGGCGACCTCGGTCAGCAATCTCGGTTTCGCGCGGTGCGGGGGAACAGACATGACCGGCGAAGCTCGAATCGGGCCGGGTATAGTAGCCGCCGCGAGTCTGCGGGGCGGGTTCTGATGCTGCGCGGAGTGAGATCGCCGCAAGGACCGTCCGAGACTGCCGCTGCGGTCTCGGCGCACGGCCTTGCCGCGGGGCCAGCGCGACCCAAGCCGAAAGCGGGACCCGAGATCATGGCCGGCGCGGCCTCTGAACCACTGCCGGTTGACAGTCACGCCATGAAACTCGCCCACCATCCTGACGCGCACCTTTCCAGAGTTTTCGCCGCCCTCGTCTGCGTGCTGACGGTGGCCGTCGCACTGCCGTTTTTGTTCGGCATGGCAGTCACCGACACCGCGCGCGACTTCACCAATGCCACCGTCATTGCACTCGGCCACCCCCTGCCCCTGCTTGGGCCAAGCATCAATGGCACCTGGGCGCTGGGGCCCGCGTGGTTTTTCGTGCTGGCCCTGCCGCTGTTCGTCTCCGCGCAGTTCGTGCTGCTGCCGCTGACGATGAGCCTGATCGCAGCGCTGAAGGTTCCGCTGGCGGCGTCGCTCGGGCGCCAGCTGGCGGGCAATGCGGGCGGGCTGGCGCTGGCAGCGCTGATCGCCTTCCCCGGCTGGTGGTGGGTCGGGGCGCTCACGCCCACCCACGCCAGCGTCACCGAAACGGCCGTGCTGGCCTGCCTGCTGCTGGCGCTGCCGGTCCGGCGTGAGCGCCGACCGCTGTCTGCAGGGCGCGGGTTTGCGGCCGGTCTGTGCTTCTCGCTGGCGCTGCACGCGCACCCCACCGCGGTGGTATTGGCGCCCTTGCTCGGCTACCTGCTGTGGCCGCAGCGCCGTGCTTGGCGCGGCGTGCTGGCAGCCGTCGGCGGCGGCGTTCTACCCGTGCTGCCGGTGGCCTGGAAGGTACTGCAGGGCAGGACCACCCAGGTTGACGCTTCGCTGCGCTACTTCGCCGATGGCGACTACGGCCAGCGCCTGCGCGAGATCCCGACCGATATCGCCGGGTTGCTGCTGCGCGGCGAGACCTACGCTGACAGCCTGCTGCTGCAGACCTCGCAGCCGCTGCCCGTGTTCGCCAGCGCGGCCCTGCTGCTGCTCGGCCTGGCGGCGCGCCCGCGCCGGCGATGTCCAGCTTGCCGGGCTGTGGCTGTATCTGTTGCTGGCGACCGCGGCGATCAGCCTGCTCAGAAGCTCGGTGACGCCATGGATGATCTTCGCCCTGCTGCCGGTACTGGCCCTGGTCAAACTGGGCGCGCTGTCGCTGATCGCGCCCGCGCAGCGCACGCGGATCGCTCTGCTGGTGTACGTGGTCAGCCTGAGCGGGCTGGCCGCGCATGGCGCGGTGATGTTCAAGGCTCGCAGCAACGGCCAGTTGGACGTACCGATCAGCCTGCATGCCGATCTGTGGCCACCCGACCCAAGCCAGATCGACGGGCGTTCCTACCTGCCCTTGATGGACCTCGGCAGACTGGCCCGGCGGCTCTGCCCGCGAGGGCCGGCGACCTGGCGGCTGCACGGTGAGCTGGCGGCGCTGGTACAGATGGGCGAGGCCGCGCCCGCGGCGCTGTCCTGCGACGGTGCGCTACCGCAGATCAGCGGTGCAGACCCGGGCCAGCATCTGGTTGGCGTTCCGATTGCCTCGGCCCGCGCACTCGGCTTGATCGCCCCCAAGCCCGGCCCCGACACCGTCCGGCGCTTCGCTGGATTCGCCCTGTTGACGCCGACGGCGATCGTGCATCCACCCGTCGGCGTGGCCCTGCGTCTGGATCCACGCTACCTGCCGGAGCGGCTGGCACCGCTGCACGCTCGGGGTGTGCTTGGCGTCGAGCTCGCCACCGACTGCCCCGCGGGTGAATGGCTGGCGGTGGTCGACCTCGGCTACACGATCAACGCGCTGCAGGTGCAGCTCGAACGCGCGGGCCAGGCGCAGCCACCGGATTACGCGAACTGGCTGAGTCGGATGTGGCGCTGTGATGGCCAGCCGGTGCTGCTGCGGCTTTCGGCGCTGCAGCCCGAATGGGTCGATGTGTTCCGTCTGCGCGAGGGCGGGCACGCACGCGCCGCTGACTGAGCCCGCACAGGCCACGATCCGCGCGGACGGCCGCGGGTATCCTTCACCTCCGGCACACCGGCCGCCTCCCATCGATCTTCGAGCCCTTCGCGCATGTCAGCCACCCCCGATCTCCCTGCTGCCGCCGCGCCGACCGCGCAGATCGACGCCCCACGCCGCAACTGCGAGAACTGCGGCGCTGAACTCAAGGGTGAGCACTGCTACGCCTGCGGCCAGCCGACCAAGGGCCTGGTGCGGCATTTCGGCAGCATCCTCGGCGACTTCGCCGACACCGTGTTCAACATCGATGGCCGGATCTTCCGCACGCTTGGCCCGCTGCTGGTGTTGCCCGGTTTCCTCACCTTGGAGTACTTCGCCGGCCGCCGTGTGCGCTACGTCAGCCCGGTGCGGCTGTTCGTGTTCATCTGCCTGATGGCTTTCCTCGCCTCGCGCCTCAGCGTTGATCCGGACGGCGATGACATGGTCAAGTCCGATAGCGGCGATCAGACCAGCCTCGTCAACAGTGACGACTTCGCGAGCGCGAGCAGCGTCGAGGAGGTCGAGTCGCTGCGTGATCGGCTGCTGGCGGACTTCGATCGCCGCATCAAGGAGAACCCCGACGTGCCGGGTCTCGCCTCTGGTTTGGGCGCCGCCCGCACGGCCATCGAGCAGGCCGCAGATCTGCGCATCCGCCGCCTGCAGGCGGCGAATGAGGCCGACACGGCGGCCGCGAGCACGGCAACGGTATCGCCCGCCGAGACTGAGGACCCCGCCGCCTCGACGCCTGCTGCCAGCGAACCCGCGCCCAGACGCGAACGCCCGCAAATCAGCTTCGGCGACGGCGCCTGGGACGCACAGACCAACCCGGTGAAAGTCGATTGGCTGCCGGATGCGGCCAACGCACGCATCAACCTGTGGCTGCAGCGCGCCATAGACAACCTGACGCTGCTGCGCGACGAGCGCAGCCACCGCCAGCGCCTGGGCGACTATGTGCTCGACCTGCTGCCGCAGACCCTTTTCGTGATGCTGCCTCTGTTCGCGCTGCTGTTGAAGCTGGCCTACCTGCTCAAGCGCAGGCTGTACATGGAGCACCTGATCGTGGCCCTGCACAGCCACGCCTTCCTCAGCCTGGCGGTGCTCCTGCTGGCCCTGCTTACCCTGGCTCGCAGCGCGGTCGGCGCGGGCCCTGTGCATTCGGCCCTCGGCGCGCTGGAGATCGCCTTGATCGTGTGGATGCCGCTCTACCTGCTGATCATGCAGAAGCGCGTGTACCGGCAGGGCTGGATCATGACCGTGTTGAAGTACAGCCTGATCGGCACCGCCTACACGCTGTTGATCAGCCTCGCCGTCACCGCCACGCTGATGGTCAGCCTGGTGGCGATGTAGGGCCACTGCGGCGGCGCAGCCCGACCTCGGCGGCGCGCGCGGTCAACAGGCCGGCGCGTGCGATCGGCGCAGCCGCCAGCAGCTCGCGGCGCAGGGCCTCACGCGCGGGCGGATCGAGCCGGCGCGACATCGCCAGCAGCAGGGCGTGGTCGCTGGCCGCAAGCGCGCTCAGCATCGCCACGGTGGCGGTACGCTCCTCCTCCGGCACGAAGGCGAACACCTCGCGCGCCAGCTCGGCCAGCGCCGGGCTCTTGCCCGCCAGCAGGCCGCGCCGCACCGCTTCGGGCAGGGCCTGGAAGGTTTCCCGCAGCACCGCCTGCTGGGTCGGCTCGGCGGCCGCAAAGCCGCGCGCGGTCGCCAGCACCGCGGCACGCGTGCCCGGCCCCCGCCGCATCCAGGCGGCGTGCTGATCGCGCAGTTCGGCGCGCGCCTGCGGCGACAGCGCCTGGAAGGCTTCGGCACGCGCCAGCAGTCGCGCCCGGCCGGCCTCATCGAGGCCGTCCCACAGCGCCGCATGCGACCAAAGCACGGCGCGGTGCGGGTCGTCCAGTTCCGGCCAATGGCTGCGCCAAGGGTCCAGCGTGGTGCGCTCGGCCGGCAGCTGACGCGGTGCGGACGGCTCTGCGGGGGCGCTGTCGGCCGCCATCACGTGGCCGGATTCGAGCAGCCGCCACAGCAGAAAATCGAGATCAGCCAGCAGATCGAATTCGACCGTGTCGCCCCACAGGGCGAAATCCGGAGCCGACAGCGGCACCGTTTCGAGCACCGGCGCCGGCACCGCGGGCGGCGCCTGCAGGCGCTGCTGGGCCGGGTCGAGCAGCCAGTGCTGCAGCTGCGGTGCAAACGCGGCGCCCAGCAGACACAGCACCGCGGCAACTGACAGCGCGATGCGCAGCGCCGGGCTGGCCGCGGTCGAGTCGGTGTCGATCGTGGGGTCGTCCGATGCGGCATGCACGGTCTCAGGCGCCTCGAACGCGCGCCGGTACCCGCGGGTCCAGCCAGCGTCCTGCACCGACAGCCGCCGTGCCATCAGCAGCCACTCGCGCTCGACCAGGGCCGGCGGACGCCGCTGCAGCAGGGCGATGCTGGCCAGCTCCTGTCCGGCAACCACCCGCAGCACCAGCAGGTCGCGGGTCGGGCCCGGCAGCACCGCCCACAGCCGCAGCGCGGCCGGAGCGAGCGGCCCCGGCGCCGGCGGACGCAGCTCGGGCTGATGCAGACGGCGGTCCTGCAGACGACGGCACAGCTCGGCCCAGCGCGCGAGCTCGGTGCCGGCGCCCGGCACCGGCACGCTGGCCAGACCCTCCAACCGCAGCCACGCCTGCATCAAGCGCTGTACGGAGGGCGATGGCGGGAACGGCGTTGAAACCTGCATCAGAAAACCGGGCCTGTGGATGCGCACGCGGTACGGCGGCGGCGGGGCGCGATTCTAGCCCCTGCGGCACGTCGGTCTACGCGCGCTCCGGCGGCTGATCTGTCGCTGCGTAAGCGGCCAGCGCCGGCGCAGTCATCGAGGCCGATCCCGAATCACGCGCGTCGCGCAGGCGGAGTGGCCGCAGACCGCGGACCCACTACGCACAGTGCGCCGACGCACGGTGCCGATGTCAGCGGAGGCGCACGGCTTGACTTTCTCAGCGCAGACGCTCTTCGGCCTGTCTGCTGGCTTCCCGCGCTATTGACTTGTGCACAGGTTGCGGAAACCCCCCAAGCCGGGGTCCGAACCAAGGGCCGGGCGTTTGAGCCCGTGCCCTTGGTCACAGACTAAAAACACAGGCTATTGTTTTCGTTGATCTTTTTTGCTTGGTCAAAAAATAGCCACAATCCATGGAAGCCCTGTGCCAAAGCGCCGCCGCAGCCCTGCGGCCGACTTCATCCACCGACTTATCCACAGGCAATGTGGATAAGCCGAAAAACCAAAGCGGGGCCCCGACTTAGCCCACTTTCGTCAGCCCCGGGTGAAGAGCGTGCGCTAAGTCCATCCCCTGCCCGCCAGGCCGACCGGGCCACGCGGCTAAACTCCTGCCCATGCCAGCTCCGATCCTCCGCGTCGCCCTGCCCTTGCCGCTGCCGACCCTGTTCGACTACGCGCCGCCGGCCCGCGCGCAGGCTGATCCGGGCTGGGTCGGCTGCCGGGTGCGGGTGCCGTTCGGCCGCGCCAGCGCGGTCGGCGTGGTGGCGGCGGTGGGTGCATCCAGCATCGCCGCCGCCAAGCTCAAACCGGCGATCGAGCGCCTCGACGCCCAGCCCATCCTGTCCGTCGAACTGCTGACCAGCCTGCAGTGGGCCGCCGGCTACTACCAGCGCCCGCTGGGCGAAGTGCTGGCGGCGGCGCTGCCGGTCGACCTGCGCGCCGGCAAACCGCTGCCCGACACCGCCCCCTTGGCCTGGCGGCTGACCGCGATCGGCGCCGCCAACCTCAAACAGCTGCGCGCCGGTGGCCGCCCGCGCCAATTGGCCGACTGGCTGGCGGCCGAAGGCGCGCTGGATGCCGCCGCGCTGAACCAGCGCCTGCCCGACTGGCGCCCTGCCCTGCGCAGCCTGCTCGGCCGCGGTTTCGCCGAGGAATGCCGCGGCAGCGCGATCCTGCGCGTCGCCAGCCAGAACCCGCCGCCGCTCAACCCCGAACAGGCCGCCGCGGTGGCCGCAATTCTCGGCGGCCTCGGCCAGTTCTCGCCCCTGCTGCTGGAGGGCGTCACCGGCTCGGGCAAGACCGAGGTCTACCTGGAGGCGATCGAAGCCTGCCTCGCCGCCGGCCGCCAGGCCCTGGTGCTGGTGCCCGAGATCGGCCTGACCCCGCAGACCCTGCGTCGCTTCCAGCGCCGGCTGAATGTCGAAGTGCACAGCTACCACAGCGGCATGCCCGAAGGCGCCCGCGCCCGCGCCTGGACCGCCATGGCGCGCGGCGAAGCCCGCCTGCTGGTCGGCACCCGTTCGGCCGTGTTCGCGCCGCTGCCGCAGCCCGGCCTGATCGTGATCGACGAAGAACACGACGGCAGCTACAAGCAGCAGGACGGCTTCCGCTACCACGCGCGCGATTTCGCCCTGGTCCGCGCCAAGGCCCTGGGCGTGCCGATCGTGCTCGGCAGCGCCACCCCGGCGCTGGAAACCCTGCAGCTGGCCAACACCGGCCGCATGGCCCACCTGCGCCTGCGCACCCGCGCCGCCGCTGCACGCCCGCCGCGCATCAAGGTGCTGGACGCGCGCCGCCAGCGCATGACCCATGGCCTGTCGGAAGCCGCCTTCAGCACGATTGCCGAATGCCTGCAGCGCGGCGAACAGGCCCTGGTGTTCCGCAACCGCCGCGGCTTCGCCCCGGCCCTGCTCTGCCACGACTGCGGCTACCGCGCCAACTGCAGCCGCTGCGATGCCGCCCTGACCCTGCACGGCCGCGACCGCCTGATCTGCCACCACTGCGGCCACCGTGAGCGCGTGCCGCCCGCCTGCCCCGACTGCGGCAGCCTGGCCCTGATGCCGCAGGGCGCCGGCACCGAACGGGTGGAACTGGCCCTGGCCGAACGCTTCCCCGACGTGCCCCTGGTGCGCATCGACTCCGAAACCACCCGCGATTCCGGCGACCTCGCCCGCCACTTCGAAACCCTCGGCCACGGCGCCGGCCTGCTGGTCGGCACCCAGATGCTGGCCAAAGGCCACGACCTGGCCGCGCTGTCGCTGGTGGTGGTGGTCACGATCGACGAAGGCCTGTTCAGCGCCGACTTCCGCGCCGCCGAAAAGCTGGCCCAGCTGCTGGTTCAAGTCAGCGGCCGCGCCGGCCGCGCCCAGGCACCGGGCGAAGTGCTGCTGCAAACCCACCACCCCGGCCACCCGCTGTTGGCGACCTTGCTCGCGGGCGGCTATCCCGCATTCGCCAAACTCGAACTGGCCGAACGCGAAGCCGCCGGCTTCCCGCCGTTTGCGCATCTGGCCCTGCTGCGCGCCGACAGCCACCGCGAAGACGCCCTGCACCTGTTCATGCGCGAAGCCCACGCAGCCGCACGAGCCATCGTGGCCGCCGAGCCTTCATTGAATGTCGAAGTGCACGCGCCGATGCCGGCACCGATGGCGCGGCGCGCAGGCCGGATGCGGGCGCAGATGCTGCTGTCGGCGAAGCTGAGGCCGGGGTTGCAGGCTTTACTTAGAGCTTGGAATGTGGCGTTGTTTGAGTTGAAGAGTGGGCGGGGGGTGAGGTGGTCTTTGGATGTGGATCCGGGCGATCTCTACTGAGACGGCCTCCTTCGCCAACACCTGGCTTGGCTGCCGAACGCAGTCGCGAACAGCGCATCGAAGCCCGTTTGCACGCCTTGCGCGAAGAGTTCGATCAGCGCTTGCAGGTACTCGAGACGCACGAGAGCGAGGCGGCGCTGCTCGACCCCCAAAGCCCGACAGGCTGCTAGCGGGCTAGCTCCTGTCAGGCTGGGGTCTCTGAGTGCGGCTGCGAGGGTGCGCTAGCAGCCGTCGCCTCAGGCACCAAGGTGCCGGAAACGACGACTGCAGACTGAGCAATTCATCGCGCGCTGTGCTGACAACGCCTCACCGGCCTGCCAGCAGCAGTTCGGGCGCTGAACGAGGCTCCAGAGCGCCTAGCGAGTTCGCGGCGAGGCGGAAACCCTGAACAGATGAAAGCCGGCAGCGAATGACCGACTGCCATTGCATTCGGCCTTGGCGCTCAACTGGGCCTGTCCAGCGGAGTCGAAGCCGAAGCTGACGACGCAGGCGCCCACCGAGTGCGGGTAGTCATGGATCCCGCACTCGACCGGGCCATCGACTACACGTAGGTCCGCGCATTCAATGCGGAATACCAAAGGCGTCGCCGGCGGGCGGCCGTCGGCCGGGCCAAGTGGTTCGGCATAGGCGTGGAAAAATTCGCGGGTGATGCCGCCTTCGTCGTCGCGACCGCCATAGGCAATCCACCACTCCTTCACTTCGCCGGGGATGGGGCTGGAGTCCGCGGCAGCGGCGGAGGCCACACCACCCATCCAATGTCCGGTGAGATCGGGGATGTCCAGCGAGGCGTTGGCGAGCGAGTCGGAGCGCTCAAAATCCAGGCGGCGGTACTCAAGCCCACCGCCCGCAGCGGCAGGGGGCAGCACATCGACGAACTCGACCAGCATCCGGCTGCGTGCGTCCAGCAGCATGCGCACACGGCCGACCGCCATTGGCAACGCCCGCGGGCACGGGGCGGTGACGCAGACCACGGTCGAGTAGCGGCTGATCGGCCCGACGAAGGTGTTGCCGTTGACCCAGCCGCCGGTGTAATGCCAGGTGGCATTGCCATCGCGGCCGTAGTCGAACAGGGCGGCGGTCAGCAGCCCGGATTGTTGATCGATGAATAGGCCTGAGTTACCGAGAGATGGCGTGGACCAGGTGCCGGTGTCGACCTGCTTGGGCGAATTGCCCTTGTCGTTGAACACCACTACCACGGACTCGACCAGCGTGGGGCCGGAGCCGATGTCATACCAGTAGTTGATCTTGACCGAAGCGGCGAACTGGCTGCCCCGTGCAAGCTCGGCGCGCGGCTCGATCAAGCGCTGGAAGGGCGCCAAGGCCTGGGTGCAGGCAGTTCCCAGTGGCGGACGGGCCGCCTCGGCGACAATGTCAATGACGCTGGCCTGGGCGGTGACGCGAACTTCTCCACCGCAGCCATCGGGCCAGTTGTCCTCCACCAGTACCAGGAAGTCGGCCTCCGGCGCGATGTTCTCCGGGTGCACGCTCATGCGCTGGCTGAGCATCTGTGCCTGCGCCTGGAAAGCAAGCAGCAGGGATGCAAGCAAGATACGGACTATCGAGGGTTTCATGCGGGTGCTCTCCTTCAATGTATAGCGCAGGATCAGTCGTCGGCATTGCAGAACCGGCGGGTCACCGCAACGACCGAGCATACGCCTAGCGCGGACGGATTGCCCGGCTCCGCAGACCGTGAATACGCCGGCGAATTGTGGCGCGAGTCAGGCCGGAAGCCCGTCGACTGGCGGGTGTCTCAGCCGGGTGTTCGGCACCTCGGTGAGATTGGTCCAAGCCAGCCCGCCTCGACCTGGACGATATGTTCACCAACATACGCTGGCGCTCCCGGCCGCTCACGCACCGCCATGTAGTCATTTCGTATCGACTTTGTAGCCCGACGCGGCAGACCGCTGCAGCGAGGTTCAGTCGCGCGGCGCGCTTGGCAGGGCAGCGCGCAATCGGCGCAGGCCTGCCAGCGTTCCAGCCGAGCCCAGCCCAAGCAGCAGCAGCGCCAGCCAGACGACGGGCGCGAGGGTCAGGGCGCGAGGGTCAGGTCCTGTTTTGACACAGAGGCCGAGGGTCAGGCCTTGTTTTGACACATCCCCGGAGGTGCGACGGCGTCAGAGCTCGACTTTAGACCACCCGCAGCCACCACCTCCGGTCAACGCAGAAGGCAGCTATCGAACCTGCGCTACGGCGTCTCGGACGCGAGCTTGCTGTCGGGGACGATCACAGCTCGATGCCGGGATGCGCTTGGCGCTGCTCATGCAGTAGGGCATCCAGGTCGATGTCGGTACCGAAGTTCTGGCTGAGGCGCGCGTAGAAGCTCGCGGCCGGTTCGCGCCCTGCTTGCGCAGCCTCGTAGGCTTCCAAGGCACGCTCCACCACTTCGGCGATGGTGCGCTGCTCGCGCCGCGCCAGTCAGTGCGCCAATTCGAGTGCCCTTGCGCTGAGGACTGAAAGTTGCGGTTCGGCCATGGGTGCAGTCCTCTGAGCGTTGACGCATCTGAGGCGACGCCTCGCCCTGCTGCCATCAAAACGAAAGCAGGGCGAGGCGAGGTCTCGTACTAGCCGCGCAGCACAGCGCGTGAATGTGCGCGGAAGCCTTGCGAGGCACCGCCGCCGCCCCAACCAAAGCGGCTTGAGGATGCATCGAGGATCGAACATGTCGCACATCTTGCGGCGATTCATGCCGTCGCTTCGGTATCCCTTGACTCTGCTGCTTGGCCTGGTCGGCATGGCGCTGCCGGGATACTCCCTGTGTTCGTTCTACTGCACCACCAGTGGGCTCATGACCTTGGATCCGGGCTGCAGCGACTGGCCGGAGGTGCTGCGCGGTGCGCTCTACATGGTCCCCTTCCTGCTGGTTCTGCCGTGGCGTCCGGCGCATGCGCTGTTCGCGGTTGTGCCGGTGGTGCTGATGTCAGCCTTCGGTGGGCTATATGAGATGGCGATGGGTTCCTATCTGAGCATCGACTCGATGGGCGACCTCTTCGCGTGGCTGCAGCATAGCTATGCAGTTCTGCTCGGGGCTGCCTGCGCCAGCCTGATCTGGTTCGCCTCGTCCAGACGGATCATGCGCTTCTGGGCAGCACTGGCTGAGCCGTGACGACCCGTGGGCTGCGGCGGGGACTGTCCTCGCAGCGCCCGCCGCCGGGCTCGCAGATCTCTCACGTGCTAGCAAGCCCGCCCCAGTTCGCCAGCAATGCTTTCGGTATCTTTTTCAGTACGGATGCGTGCTAGCCTCCGGCCCTGACGCAGCTGGAGATTGAGCCATGCCCGACAACATCCTCACCAGCGCCGAGATCAAACGACACGGTCTGGCGGTGATCGAAGAGCGCTTGGCGCTCGGGCCGGTGCACCTGATGAAACGCAACCGGCGCGCCGCGGTGGTGCTGAGCGAGGCCGAGTACCAGCGCCTGCTTCACGGCCAGCCCAAGGCCGTGCCCGGCCAAAGCGCGCTGCAGTGGCTGCTGACGCAGGCACCGCAGGGCCAGCGCAGCCGCGAGGAGATCGATGCCGAGCTTGAGGCGGGGCGAGACTGGTGATCGCCTTCCTTGATGCCAACGCGCTGATCTACTTGATCGAGGGCCAAACCGATCTGGCCGCTCGCGTGCGCGAGAAGCTGCAGACGCTTCTTGCCACCCATCCCGGTCTGCGCATTGCGCTCAGCCGACTGAGCTGGCTGGAGTGTCGGGTGGGGCCGATCAAGGCGGGCTCACCCGAACGTTTGGCGCGGTTCGATGCCTTCTTCCAGCAGCCAGATCTGATCTGGCTGGAACTCGACCGCGGCGCGGTCGAGCTCGCCACCGAGCTGCGCGGGCGCTTCGGCCTACGCACGCCCGACGCCCTGCAGGCGGCCTGCTGTCTACAACTGGGCCGTGACCACTCGATGCTGACGGGGGATCGCGGCTTCGCGCGGGTTGAAGGCTTGAGCATCAGCTGGATCTGAGCGCGCACGGGCACGGGCGGAAGAGCAACAGAGTCAGGTTCAGCTTCGCAGCATCCTCGACCCAAGCCGCAGATCTCCAACTTGGTCGCGCGCATCGGCGACACCCGCATCGCCGTGCCCTGCCAAGGCCATGAGCCGCAACGCGCGCCTTCCCCAGAGAGGCCAGACCTTGAGCACCCCAGGGATGTGGCCCATTATGGCCATAAGACCCTTATTGGACCCGCGCGATGGCGACCGAGCGAATCGAAACAGTACCGACAGACGTCGCCGAGGTCACCGCCAGCGCAGTCAAGGAGAGCTGGGTGGCGGTGGTTCGGCGTGCCGAAACGCACCGGGACAAGGCCGTGCGCGTACTGGCGCACGGCCGGGCGCAGGCCTGGGTGGTCGCGCCCGAACGGTATGAGGCCTTGCTCGCAGCCGAACGCAGCCGCGAACAGCGCATCGAAGCCCGTCTGCAGGCCTTGCGCGAAGAGTTTGACCAGCGCCTGCAGGTACTGGACTCGCCGGAAGGCGAAGCGGCGCTGCGCGAGGCCTTCGACGAGCCCATCGAGCTTGACGGTTCGGTGGTCGCGGGGGCAGGCCATTAGTCGGCGCCCTGTTCTGCGGGTGCTTGCCGGCGTAAACGGCGCCGGCAAGAGCTCGATCGGCGGCGCGGCTCTGCGGCGTCGCGGCGCCACATGGTTCAACCCGGACGAGCTGTCGACGCGGCTTCAGCTCCAAGAGGATCTCAGCAAGGACGAAGCAGATTCGCTGGCCTGGCGGGAAGGCAAGGCCCGCCTTGAACAAGCCTTGGCGCACGGGCGCAACTACGCCTTCGAGACCACGCTGGGGGCCAGCACTTTCACCCGGAAGCTGGGTGAGGCCTGCGCGACGCACGAGGTGATGATCTGGTACTGCGGTCTCGCCTCGCCCGAGCTGCACATCCAACGCGTCAAGGCGAGAGTCGCGGCGGGTGGCCACGACATCCCGGAGCACAAGATCCGCAGCCGCGGGAACACCTCGATCGCCAACCTGATCACGCTCGCACCGCTCGTGCACACAGTTCAGGTGTATGACAACTCGGCCTCTGTCGAGGTCGGCATGCCGGTCCCCGCTCCCGTGCGCGTCGCCCTGGTGGAGCGCGGTCGCTTGATCATTCCCGATCCTATGGACGCGAAGGCGTTGGCATGCACGCCCGCATGGGCTCGGCCGCTGGTGGCAAGCCTGTTCGGCGTATAGCGCATGGCGCATGGCGCATGGCGATCGACAGGCCTAGCCTCGTAGCATCCGCGACCCGGTGCGCAGATCCATCACTGGCTCGCAAATTCGACCCAAGCAGCCGCCGACGTGCGCCTCACTGGCTCGCGGGCTCAAGTGACGCCAAGCCCTCTTCAGCAATCGCACGATGCACACCCTGCGCATCTTTCAGAATCGCTTCCAACGCCAGTCGATGCGCGCGCGTCAGCGCCTCGGCGGATGGGGCGGTGATGTCCGGCACGACGCCGACGCCTTCCCAGTTGGTGCCGGTGATCGTGTTGGCGACGATCTGCATCGGGATGAAGGCGACGAAGCCATGCGCCAGCGGGCGATAGCCGCCCGGGGTGGCCGCGCCCGCGGTGGTCTCGCCGACCAGGGTGGCGCGCTTCATGGCCTGCAGGTCGTAGGCGAATTCTTCGGCGCCCGAGCCGGTGTCGTCATCGACCAGCACGTACAGGGGCTTGTCGGTAAACGCCGGGGTTCGCGGCTCGGCGTAGAAGGTGCGCTCGGATGTCGGCGTATCGCCGCCCTGCGTGCGCACGGTCGAGGTGCGGGTACTGACGAAGTGCCCGATCACGTTCGCCACGCCGGCGGGCTCGCCGCCCGGTGAGCCGCGCACGTCGACGATCAGTGCGCCGGTATGGGCGAGCATGCCCATCGCCAAAGCCAGCTGCTCGGTGCTGGGGGCGGCGTCGTAGAACATCCGGATGCGCAGGTAGCCGACATTGCCGGGCAACCAGCGCAGCTCCGGCACGTGGCCACCGAGCAGGCGCAGGTCCTCGTGGAAGGCCGCGATTTCGTCCGCCGTCGGCGGAGCCTCGCTGAAGCCTGCGACCATCTCGGGCCCGAAGTAGCGGGCGCGGAAATGGCGGTCGTCAACGATGGGCGTGATCTGCTGCGTGATCAGCGCCAGCAGCTCGGACGCGGTGCGGGCCTCGCGGAACGCGCCGCGCTGCGCCAGCGCCTCGATCTCCCCTGCGACTTCGCTGGCGCGGTCACGAAAGGCGAAGCGCTCGCGCATGACCTCGGCCAGGGCCAGCACCACCTCGCGATTCTGATCGGCCGTCATGGCGACCCCGGCGGGGTCGGGCGGCGGACCGGGCTGTGCGATGGCCGCGGTGGCCTGCAGGGCGAATGCCATCAGGGCCGCGCAGAGGCGCACCGGCAGTTGGCGAAGCCTTCGGGTCTGCACGCCAGCTTGGGCGATCCGTTCCATGGCCAAGGTCGGCACGCCTCGCCCTGCACTGTTCACCGTTGTCATCGATCGCTCCTGCATGCACCGTGGAATGGCGGTGCTTCGGGAGGTATGGATACGGGCAGAGCACAGCGGGTTGCAGGGTGCGTCGGGCTCCTCCGGATCTCACCCGCTGCAGGTGTCAACGATCAACGCCTCGACGGCTTGCACCCTCTCGGGGGGTGATGCGCCATGCGTGGTTGGGCCGCAATCACGCGAGGCTTGCCGGCGGCTTCGCTGCATAAGCAATCGAAAACAGTGCGGTCATGCAGGGCGAGTGGCACTGCGCTAGAAGTCCCATCGCGCGACGCGCTTAAGCGTTGCCCTTGATCCAGTCCAAGGCCTCGCGCGCTCGCAGCCCCGGGGTACTCCAATCCCAGGCTCAGGCCCCCAGCAAACCGGCCCCAAGCCGACGCCTGCCAGTCGATCGCGATGTTGGTCTTTCCGGGCGGGCAGAGTCTCGATTCTCCCGGTCCGCTGGAGGTCTTCGCGGTGGTCAGCCGGCAGGCGCAGGACGATGTCGCCGAGGCGGGGCCGCGGTATCGGACCCTGCTGATCGGTGCACGGCCCGGGCCAGTGCGGATGGCCTCCGGCCTGCGCCTGGTCGCCGACCCTGGCATCGACGAGATCGACGGCAGCGGCATCCACACCCTGCCGGTCAGCGCCGGCATCGGCGATGCGCTGGATCGGCAGCACGCCCAGCGCGAGGTCGTCGACTGGCTGCGCGGCGCGGGTGCCTGGATGCTGGCCGAGAGCGGCCTGCTCCAAGGCCGCTAGACCACCACCCACTGGCTGGACGATCCCGAGCTGCGTCAGCGCCATCTACGGTGCGCGTGCGGGCGGGCGGGCGCGCTGTACGCGAACGGACGGCGCGGTCTGGGCCTCGGCCGGCGTCACCGCGGTGATGGACCTCTCGCTGGCGATGGTGGCGGCCGAGCACGGCGTGCCGCGCTGAAGACCGCCCGATGGCTGGTGATGGCAAGTAAACGCGGCGGCGGGCAGCGCCGGCTCAGCGCGCCGCTCCCGGCCAGCTATGCGCGCTCGGCGTTCACCAGCCTGGCCGACGGGCTGCGCAAAACCCGGCGCATCACTACGTCGAACAGCTGGCCGAGCGCTGCACATGAGCGAGCGCCAGTTCCGGCGTCGCTTCGTCGAGAGCTTCAGCCTGCCGCCGCTGCGCCGCCTGGATGGCCTGCGGGTGGAGGCGGCCCTGGCTCAGCTCGAACACTCGAACGCGGCGCTCAAGCGGATTACCAGCAGCTGCGGCTTCGCTGTCGAGGAAGCGATGCGGCCTAGCGTTCTGCGCCGCTGCCGGCAGTCGCCCGGCGACAACCCCGTCGGGAATTCACTCGAAGCCGTCGCTGAACACCTCCGGCGCCAACGGCTCGGGCTGCGGATTGCTGATGCGCGCGACGTACATCTGCGTGCTGTCCTGCTGCGGCACGCCGGGGCGTACGTCCGCGAAGGTGCCGGCGACCACGATTCGGCCATCGGCCTGTTGCAGCGCGGCGGTTGGGTATTCGTCAAACGCGCCGGGCAGTTCCGGAAAGCGCAGTCGGCTGCCGTAGCCTGCTCCGAAGAACGGGTAGACGACCCGGTTGCCGAAGCGGTCGAACTTGGTGATCCCCAGGTCGTAACGGCCGAAGGCGGCTTCCCAGAACGAGCCCTGCTGGTGTGTGCCGACCACCACCAGACTGTTGTCCGACTGCGGCAGGATCGCGCCGACGCTGGCCGTGTCGCCGCTACCATTGGTGTAGTAGTCGACGGCCGCCAGCCCGCCCAGACCAAAATTGAGGTCGACGGCATTGTTCGGCAGCAGACGCAGCACCGCGCCGCCGGCCGGCAGGCTGCAGCCGAGCAATCGGGCATTGCTGCTGTCCACGGCCAGGGCGAAGGCCGCTTTGCAGCCGGTGCTGCTGCGCAGGCGCAGCCGCTGGTTGACCACGCCGTCGTCGCCCACCTCGTACAGCACCGCCGACTCATCGTTCGG
Source organism: Aquimonas sp. (assembly GCF_044377145.1). Taxonomy (NCBI): domain Bacteria; kingdom Pseudomonadati; phylum Pseudomonadota; class Gammaproteobacteria; order Lysobacterales; family Lysobacteraceae; genus Aquimonas; species Aquimonas sp. The sequence goes on along the minus strand of NZ_JBILJQ010000046.1, from coordinate 3,166 downwards.
CTGCGAACCGTCGGCGCCAGATACCAGGACGTTGCCGTTCAGATCCAGCGCCAGATCGCCAACCCGGATCCGCGACGGATTGGTCGGCGAAATCAGCAGGACCAGACCGTTGTTGCCGAAGCCGGTGTCGAGGCTGCCGTCGGCCAGCAGACGAATCAGCAGGCCGCACTCGTCGTTGAGATTGCCGAAGCCGCAGCGAAAGCCGGGGTCCTGCGCGCCGATGGCCCTGCCATCGGCCAACAGCAGCACGCGGCCCTGCGCATCCAGCGTCATCGCGCGGAAGAAGGCAGAGATCTGTCGAGCGCCGAGGTCCAGATCCTCACGCAACTCCAGCACGCCGTCGCCCCAGAACTGGGTGTCCACAGTGCCGTCGTCCTGCAGGCGGATCACGGTCGCGGTGTAGTCCACACCGCTGCGCCAGCCGGCCACCAGCAGTTCACCGCTGGGCAGCGCCTGCACCGCATTGCAGTAGGTTTCACCGCCCGCGATCAGGCTGATGCCGCGCTCGCCGTTGCCCGAGAAGCCCGGATCGGGCCGACCATCGGGCAAGCTGCGGCTGATGCCGCAGACCGCACTGAACGGCGAGGTCTCCAGATACAGCGAGCCGATCACCACCGCACGTCCTTGTGCGTCCAGCGTCAGATCTTCCGCCAGCGTTGACTGCCGCGGCCCGGCAACATCGTTGATGCGCAGCAGGCGGTATCCGCGGGAGCTGAAATCCGGATCGAGAAAGCCGGCATCCGCAGCCGGATCAGCCATGCCCAAGCGGGCGATCAGCCCGTAGGTTTCACTGCTGCCTGACAGTGCGTCGGCAAAGTTACCGCTCAGCACGGCGCGGCCGCGCGTATCCAGGCGCAGTTCGGCCAGCTCTTCGAGTTTGTAGTCGGTGTTCCGCCAGTCATCGATGGTGTAGTGCGACTGGTGCGTGCCTGCGCTTCCAAACGACCCATCCACGCTGCCGTTGGCGTTCAGGCGGGTGACGTAGACATCCTGCAGATCGGCATTGCCGGCGCTGCGCACCAGCGTGCCGCCCACCAACAGTTGACCGCCGTCGCTGACGGCAACGCGTGGGGCTCCGCGCAAGTAGCCGACCGGCGAGTTCCATGCCAGCGGCTCGGCATAGCCATCGCCGCCGCCGAAGTCGGTATCCGGCTGGCCATTCGTGGCCAGGCGCAGCACCCCGGCGGCACGGATGGGGCCCGGCGTGCTGCCACTCGGGTCCGGTTCGCAGCCGAGCACCATGCGGTCCTGCGCGTCGAGCCACAGCGATAGCACGCGATAGCACTGGCCGATGAAGCCGCGCCCGCCGCCACCGATGCGCTGCGGCGCATCCATGCCCGGGCCGAAGTCGAGATCGATCTGGCCGTCGGCGAGCAGACGAAAGATGACGCCCGCGTCCGGCGTGCCCGGATTGACGGTGTGGCCCATCACGTACACGCGGCCGGCGCTGTCGACCGCCGTGCTGTGGGCGAAGATGGTCGGTGGGTTGTAGTCGGCCAGCGGTCGCGAGCCGTCCACCGCGAAGCTGCTGTCCAGACTGCCGTCGCTGAGCAGCCGGACGATCAGGCCACGTGAGGTGCTGTTGGCCGAGTTCAGCACCCGGCCGACCGCGAGCACGCGGCCCTGTGCGTCCAGCGTTGCTGAACTCAACAGGGTTTGCTCGGTGCTCTCGCGCCAGCTGAAATCGCCATTGAGCAGGCGCAGGCCCTGCTGCTGGAAGCTGGTGTCCAGCACACCGTCCGGGGTCAGTGCGATGACCAGGGCCGAGTACTGCCCATTGGCCTGCAAGCCCGCGCCCAGTATGCGAAAGCTGCCGTCGGACAATGCCAGCACTTTGCTGCAGAAGACCAGGCTCAAGCCCGGCAGGGGTAGCGTACTGGTGCCGTTGAACGCGCTGTTGCGATAGCGCACCACGATGCACTGCGGCGTGCCGCTACCCTGGTTGCCTACGGCCACCAGCATCCCTTGTGCGTTCTCGGCGCTGCTCGACAGGCGCTCGTTCTCGCCGCGAAACGGACCGCTGCTCCAACCAAAGCCGTTGAAGCTCGGGTCAACAAAGCCGCCACTCAGCGATTGCCCGAGCGCAAGGGATGTCTTCAGCAGCAGCGTCAGCACGGCCAGAGTTCGGAGCAGGAGCGACATGGTGAGCACCTCTGAGGGATCGATGCCCACACGTACGCTGCTTGCCGCGCCGACCTGACAGACGACCGAGCAGTCGTCTGGAGCTTGGCCGCACCGCAGCCCACGCAGTGGGTGAACAGGGCGCTGTTGTTCCTGCATGGGGCCATTCATGCCTGCTATGCCGACACGCTCGTTAGGGTGTTGCAGGGCCACGGAGCCTTGGGTTGCGCCACCCAGCGCGAGGTCTCGCGCGGCTTCTTCAACGCCTTCCTGCGCTGGCAGGTGCTGGGCGAGAGCGCCTATCGGCCGTTTTTCAGCCACGACCTGAGCTTGCCCTGTCCAAGCACGAACAGTGTCCAAGCTCGTCAGCAGTCCCGGGCGTTCGGTCCGCGCGTGCTGGATGATTTCCAGAACGGCCTGTGTTCGCAGAACGCCCTCGGTGGCGCGCTCAGCGAGACGAACCCAGTACTCAGCGAGGGCGCGGCGTTGCCGATGGACAGCTTCGCGCCACTGCCAGGCCTCCACGACAGCGTGCCGCACGATCGCGGCGCCATGCTGGTGCGCAGAAGCGGCAATGCCCTCGCGGCAAACGCCCCGCATTCGCAGCTGCCCTTCGCCCACCGCAATGTGGCCGCTGGAGCTATTCCAGCCTGCGCGCCGCCCAGCTCTACGCGTCCAGCCTGAACCCGGGCGGTGCGCTGTCCTTCCGCATCACCCTGCGCGACATCGACGGCGGCAGCGCCTTCGCGAATCTGTCGAGCTACGGACGTCTGCGCGAGCAGGAACAGTTCAAGCGGGTCACCAATGAGGGCAATGTCGGCCACGTCGGCGGCAACTACAGCAAGACGGCCGTGTAGACCTTCCGTATCCCGCTTGCCGACTTCCCCGGCGTCGACGCGAAACCCCGGTAGCGAAACACTGTATGCGTCCGCCCAAGCCACCTACCGCTTCCCCACTCGCCGTGCTGAGCCTCAGTTGCAGATCGGCGCCCAGCCCTCGATCGGCAGCAAGCTGTCGATGTCGCGGTTGCGCGTGGTCGGCAGTC
>NZ_JBILJQ010000166.1:0-3249 GCF_044377145.1 Aquimonas sp. | reverse complement strand
TTGGCCGAGCGTGGATTGTTCACCACGCAACCGAATCCGCGGGTCGGCTGCGTGATCGCGCGCGGGGCTGAAGTGCTGGGTGAGGGCTGGCATATCCGCGCCGGTGGGCCACATGCCGAGGTGCATGCGCTGCAGGCGGCGGGCGAGGGTGCGCGTGCGGCGACCGCCTACGTCACCCTTGAGCCCTGCGGACTGCACGGACGCACGCCGCCCTGTGCCGATGCCCTGATCGCGGCCGGCGTAGCGCGGGTGGTGATCGCCTGCGAGGACGCCTTTCAGCGCGAGGGCGGGGCGGTGCAGCGGATGCGCTACGCGGGGATCGATGTGGTGTCCGGGCTGATGCGCGAGGCGGCGCGCGAGTTGAACATCGGCTTCTTCAAGCGCGTTGAGCAGGGCCGGCCCTTCGTGCGCCTGAAGCTTGCCGCGAGCCTGGATGGCCGCACCGCGCTGGCCTCGGGCGAGTCGAAATGGATCACCGGAGCGGCCGCGCGCGCCGACGTGCAGCGCTGGCGCGCACGCAGCAGCGCCATCCTCACCGGCAGCGGTACCGCGCTGGCCGACGATCCACAGCTGACGGTGCGGCTGGAGGAGATCGAGTTTCGCCCGCCGCTGCGCGTGCTGCTGGACCGCGCGCTGGCCTTGCCCCACAGCGCGCGCCTGCTCAGCGATGGCGCGGCGCAAACGCTCGTGTTTCACGCCGACGCCATTGAGCCCCCGGCACCGTGCGCGCCGCAGGTGGAGTTCCAGGCGGTGCCGGTCGGTGTCGATGGGCTGGCGCTGGACGCGGTGCTGGCCGAACTGGCGCGGCGTGGCGTCAACGAACTGCTGGTCGAATGTGGGCCGCGGCTGGCGGGTGCGCTGATGCGCCAACAGCTGGTCGACGAATTGCTGTTGTATCAGGCGCCCCTGCTGCTGGGCGGCGACGCGCGGCCCTTGTTCGACGCGCTGGGTATGCAAAAGCTGGCTGATCTCCCTGAGTTTGTGGTGCTGGACAGTCGGCAGGTCGGGCGAGATCTGCGGCTGCGGCTGCGGACAGTGTTGTCAGATGGTGCATGAGCCAGGTGAGCGGAGGCCTCAACGCGGTTTGCGTCTCGCGCGGTTCGTTGCAGCGGTGGGTCGAGACCCACCCTATGCATGCGCGCAGATTCCCGCCAGTTCCCCATCCCGGTTGCTGAGGCGTACAGGCAAACCCCAGTCGCCGCATCGCGACCTCGAATCCCCAATCCCCAATCCCCAATCCCCAATCCCCAATCCCCAATCCCCAATCCCGGCCCAAACCCATGTTCACCGGCATCATTGAATCCATCGGCCGCATCCGCGCGCTGGAACCCCTCGGCGGCGATGTCCGTCTGCATATCGACACCGGCACGCTCGACATGGGTGATGTGGTGCTCGGCGAGAGCATCGCCGTCAGCGGCGTGTGCCTGACCGTGATTGCGTTCGACGCCGCCAGCTTCGCGGCCGACGTGTCGACGGAAACCCTGTCGCGCACCACGCTCGGCGGGCTCACGCCCGGCGCGCCGGTCAACCTGGAGCGCGCGATGCGCGCCGACGGACGCTTCGGTGGCCACATGGTCAGCGGGCATGTCGATGGCGTCGGCGAGGTGGTGTCGATCAGCGCTGACGCGCGCTCGCAGCGCTGGCGCTTCCGCGTGCCGGCCGCGCTCAGCCGCTACATCGCCGAGAAGGGCTCGGTCTGCATCGAAGGCACCAGCCTCACCGTCAACGCTGTCGACGCCGACCACTTCGAAGTCAACCTCGTCCCGCACACCGTGGCCCACACCAACTTCGGCGCGCTGGGTGCCGGCGCACGGGTGAATATCGAGGTGGATCTGGTGGCGCGGTATCTTGAGCGGCTGGTTGCCGCTCGGGATTCGGGATTGGGGATTCGGGATTCGTCAGAAGCCCGCCAGTCCGACTGAACGGAACCCCCGTTCTCGCGTCTTCGATTCCGTGCAGATGATCGAAGCGCGGCGACGGACGCACCTCGCCCCGCTCCGACGAATCCCGAATCCCCAATCACGAATCCCGGCCCATAAATGCCCTTCGCCCCCATCCCCGAACTCCTCGAAGAAATCCGCGCCGGCCGCATGGTCGTTATCGTCGATGACGAAGACCGCGAGAACGAAGGTGACCTGATCATGGCGGCCGAGCTGGTGCGGCCGCAGGACATCAACTTCATGGTCACCCACGCGCGCGGTCTGGTCTGTCTGAGCCTGACCCGCGAGCGCTGCCAGCAGCTGGCGTTGCCGCCGATGGTGGTCGACAACAACTCGCCCTACCGCACCAACTTCACCGTCTCGATCGAGGCGGCCGAGGGCGTGACCACCGGCATTTCCGCCTACGACCGCGCCCACACCATCCGCACCGCCGTGAAGCCCGATGCGCGCGCCGCCGATCTGCGCCAGCCGGGTCACATCTTCCCGCTGATGGCCCAGCCCGGCGGCGTGCTGACCCGCACCGGCCACACCGAAGCCGCCTCGGACCTGCCGCGCTTGGCCGGCCCACACCGGCTCAGGCAGGAGGCCGGTCGGCACCCGGGTGAACTTGGAAGTCGACGTCGTGGCGCGCTATGTTGCCCGCCTCGCAGAGACCGAGGGCTGGACCTGACGGGCCTCGGGGCGACCACCGCTCTCTCCGCAATCGAATCGCAACAGCGCACCAATCGTCCTGCGTCTTTGGCGCCGCACGCTCGTCTCTGGGCTTCCGGCGAAGTCCGGCCCTGAGGGCCGAACGTCGGACGACCACGGTGCCGGCCCGTTGTCCGGTAGCGAAAGCAAGGGAGAGAGTCGATGAAAGCAAATCGATTGTTTGGCCCGTTGGTCTTGGTCGCCCTTTCCAGCACCTTTCTGGCCGTTGCTTCGGGCGCCTCGGCCCAAGCGGGCTCCACTCCGGCCGATCCGGTCGACCAGGTCGAGGCAAGAAAGGCCAACTTCAAGACGCTTGGGCGGGCGATGAATACCCTCGATACGTTCGTCAAGGGCGAGGGCGGCACGGCCGAGGACGCCCGAGCGGCGGCGGCCACCCTTGCAGAGACGGGGCGCCGCATTGGTGACTGGTGGCCCGAAGGAACGGCTGTCGGCGTTGGTGATAGCGAAGCCAAACCCGAAATCTGGACGAACAAGGCGGAGTTCCTCGCCCTCCAGAAGCGCTTTGAGGCGACACTCCCCGGTCTGGTGCAGGCCGCCGCCACGGGCGATCGGGCCCGCATCGGCGCGGCCCTCAATGCCGTGGGCCGCGAGTGCGGGG
>NZ_JBILJQ010000045.1:0-43207 GCF_044377145.1 Aquimonas sp. | reverse complement strand
GCAGCGGGCCGAGATCCTGATCCTCGAAGACTTGGCAGTTGCGGCCATGGGTCGCAGCCTGCACCGCGGTTTCCGCCGCGGCGTCGCCGACGCGGGCCTCGGAGAGCTGGGCCGCCAGCTGAACTACAAGGCGGCGTGGCAGGGCCGGGTCGTGGTCAAGGTCGATCGCTGGTTTCCGAGCAGCAAGACCTGCAGCGGATGTGGACACGTCCACGCCGGTCTTCGGCTGCAGGACAGTCGCTGGACCTGTCCGGCCTGCGGGTCGGAACACGATCGCGACTTCAACGCGGCGATCAACATTGAGCGTGAGGGCCTACGGCTGCTCGTGCCGAGTACCCCGAGGAGCGGGGGAACTGACGCGCAGGGAGAGTCCGCGAGCGCGGCCGGCAAGTCATCGCCGGTCGGACAGCCGAACTCGATGAACTGCGAACAACGCTATCGCGCCGCACCGCGGCGTCCCCGAGCCGGCGCGCGGGATGAACCGCGCGCGAAGGCTCGGGAGGGCTGAGACTCCGAGCTTCCAACCATGCGATGGAGTTGGTCGTCGGCAGCAACCACGACCACGCATGGTTCGACCTCGGCGCGCGCGGTCTGACAGCGCTGAAGCCGCCTGCAGAGACGTTTGGCCAAACGATGGCCCAAATGCTGACGAGCCACCCGGTCTGGCCCGGCCCTCAGGGCGAGCTCTACACCCTGCCGCAGCATGACTTGGCCTGGCGCCCCCGATACCTGCAGATGTCCAGGCTCCAGGCGCGATGCGGGGCGGGCGAATTCGATGCCAACGAGCTGCAACGCCTGATGGCCGCAGATCCAGGTTTGAACCGCATTCGCATGTGGGGCGCGCCAGATCCATGCTACCTGAGCTACCTCGCTGAGCTCGATCGTATGGGAGGCATCGAGATCGAAGGCCCCCGAACGACGGAAGAGCACAACGCCAGGGAAGCGCTCGCCACACGCTGCATCGTCGACGCCGGGTTGGTGCTGACCTGAACCCGCGCTCGTCCCACGAGCGCACGATGCACTGAACAGAAGTCAGGCGAAGGCTACGTCCGCCGCGAAGCACCGGACGCAATGCGACGCGCGCCCCATGCGTCCTAATGCGACGACGCCGTTGCGTTTGGCAACGCGAGAAGCGATCCCAGCCAGCCGATGACGCAAGTTGCCGACCGTCCAAAGCATGGCGGAATGGCATCACGCGAACACACTGGAAGTCAGTCATGAGCGAAAGCGTAAATACCGGCGCAGAGATCCTGCTGAACGGCCAATCTGATTCAACCAACCGCCCCGATGCCCGCATCATTCCCATCGCGGAAATCATGGTCGAGGCGGGACACAACCCACGCAAGCATTTCGCCGATGCCGAGTTCGCGCGGCTGGTGGAGTCCATCGCCGCAAACGGCCTCCTGATGCCCCTGCTGGTCCGACCCGCCGCCGACGGCGAGGGCTACCTGCTGGTCGCCGGCGAGCGCCGTCTGCGGGCTCTTCGGTCGCTCGGCATCACCGAGGCGGCAGTACTCGTGAGGCACCTGAGTGACCAGGAGGCCCGGCGAGCGGCCCTCCTCGAAAACACCGACCGCGCCGACCTCACGGTGCCCGAAGAGGCCATCGCCGCCGCCGAACACATCGCCGCGTTCGAGGGCGACTACGAGGCCGCTGCAAGGGCGCTCGGCTGGGGTGTCCAGAAGCTTCGTCACCGCGTCCGCTTGAACTGTGCGATCCCTGCAGTGATGGACGCCGTGATGCAGGGGACCATCCTGCTCGGGCACGCCGAGCTTCTCGCCACGCTGCCCGAAATCGATCAGGCCAAGGTCTTGGCGAACGTGATCACCAAGAACGCCACAGTCGTTGCGCTGCGCAGCGAGCTGAACAGTTACGCGACGCCTCTTGCGACAGCCTGCTTTGACCGCACAGAGGCCGGCTGCACCGGCTGCCCGTACAACAGCGAAGTGCAGCGGTCGCTGTTCGACGAGCACATCGACGACGCCAAATGCACCAACCGCGCGTGCTTTGGGGAGAACACCGCCAAAGCGATAGAAGCCATGAAGGTGGCGCTGATCGAGGACTTCCCAGTGGTTGCACTGGTCAGCGAGACGCCGACCCACGCCACGGTAGCGCTGGTCGAGACAGGGGAGCAGGGTGTCGGCAGCATGCAGTACGCGGCGTGCCGGGGCTGCGCGTTCCGGGGCGCGCTGATTGATGACCGCCCCGGCGCCACCACAGGTCGCGTGGAGCAGCCACGCTGTTTCAATACCACCTGCAACGCTGAGAAACGCACAGCCTACGCAGCCTTACGGACCGCGCCTGCCAGCGGTAGTTCTGGAGGCACCCACGAAGCTGATCTTGAAGGTTCGGATGCTGCCGATGCCTCAGCCTCGACACCGCGGAAGCCGGTCGCTTCGCGCAAGGGGGCAGAGGGCGCGGCAGCAGTCCGGGCCATGCCGGGTGCCGTTATGGAGCAGCATGCCGCCGTGCTGCGCCGCGCTGCGGTCAGTGAGATCAAGCAGAACGGGCAGGTCGTTCTTGGGCTCGCGCTGTATGCACTCACTCGGCTGATCGCCGCCGAGAGCGGTGGCTCAGTTGGCGAGATCAGCAAGCTGCTGGGACTGAAGTTTCTCAAGCGCGGGCACGGCAAGGACACCGCCCAGCTTCCGGCCCTGATGGCGCTCGACGCCGCCGAGCAAAAGCGAGCCATCGTGGATGCCGCTGCCCTCCTGTTCGACAACGAGCCCACGCGCAGCGCACCCGGCGGACAACTCGACCGGCGCGCGCTGGCTGCGCTGCTGGTCGAACAGGGACAGGTGAACCTCATGCCACACGTTCGGATCGATGCGGAGTACCTCAAGACCTACACCCGAGCTGGCCTCGAAGCCCTGCTGGACGAGTCGGGTTTCACCGCGTGGCTGAAGGGCCAGGAAGAGGGTGAGAAGCGCCTGCGCAATTTGCTCGGCCAGAAGAAGGATGCCCTCATTGAGCAGGTGCTGGCAGCCGGTTTCGACTTCGCCGGTTTCGTCCCCTCGACCCTGCGTACGCAGGCCCGCGACTGGCGCAAGAGCGCCTAAGCGTTCCCAAGGAGCATTCGGATGAACTTTCTCGCGTCCCTCGTGCCGCTGCTTGGCGGCAGCAAAAGCGTGTCCCTGACCCTCTCCCGCGAACCCACGGGTGAACTCGCCGTCCTGATCGTAAGCACGCTCAGCACCTTCGACCCTGACGCTTCAGATCCTGCCGTTTCCACTCTGCAGGCTGCGCTCGCCAAGCCGTTGCGCGTGGTCCTCCCTGCCCAGGACCCGGATCGAGCGTTCGTTGAAGCTCTGACCGTCTACGCCGGTGCGCGCACGGGGGTGCTCACGGACCTGCAGGCTCAGCTGGACGCGCTGGCACAGGCGCAGCAGGCGGCGAAGGATGCCGCTACGAAGACACAAGCCGAAACCAAGGCCAAGGCCAAGAGTCCCAAGGCGACCAACACGCCAGCGACCGTAGAAGGCGGCGGCGCGACGGACGACAATGTGGGCGACGATGAGCGCGACGAAACACAGCTGGAGACGCGTCCCAACGCGCCGACTCCCGCCGCAGCTGTCCCTGCAGCCGCATCCTCCCTCAACCTGTTCGGATGATCGCGATGAATCCGCATTCAGTGACTACCCTGACCCGCAAATTCAAACTCGGCGCGACGGTGCTCGACGATCCTGCACCTCATCTGCCGCCGATGCAGGCACTGCATCTGTACCTGCCCAACTACCCGTTTCTTGCCGCCGCTACATTGAGCGATCCGCAGGTTGATGGCGACTGCCTTGTCTACACGGCGCGCAAGCCCGAGGTGCATACCAAGGGCAGCTGGGGCACGCCATGAGCGGCGGATCGCTGGACCGGTTCTTTGGACGGTTGGAGTACTTCGCCGAACGCGTGCGTGCGCTCGCCGAGAGGGATGGAGCCAGTCAGGCCGAGCAAGAGGCACTGCTGGGTGTCGCGTTGGACGCGGAAGCTTTGGCACCGCGAGCCAAAGCCGTCGAATGGTGGTGCGACAACTGCGTGGCCGCTGACCTTCTGGAGGTCTGCACGCCAGCTCGGCTGTGGCGGGCAGAGGGCGCACCCGCGCAGCACAGTCACGGGATGAGCGACACGCAGGACGCAATCCACCCGGCAGCCGAAGCACCCAGCTGGCAGGTTCAACCCGAGAACGGAATCGCGCAGCATGCCAAGGCGTGGTGGGAATCTTTCCGACCCACGGGATGGACTGTGGAGGAACACCTGCGAAACCCCACCATCAACACCTCTGGCGAGTCAGAGAAAGCGCTGGCAGCGGCCGTCGCGCGCTGGATCGAGGCGGATCGTTAGCCGGCAGTACCAAGCGTCGCGATCTGCGCGCACCCGCAGACTGGTGGCGGCTCCCGGCGGTCGCAACGAGCGCTGAGAACTTTCGACGGCAAGCGCGGGTTCTCAACAACTGGACGAGGACAGAACTATGCAGGAATCGATCACGCTCTTCTTTCGCGAGGGCGCGAGTGACAAGCAGTACCAGGCCCAACTGCTACAGGACGGCGACCAGTGGAGGGTCGAGTTCCAGTACGGTCGCCGGGGCTCAGCGCTGACGAGCGGCTCCAAGACCGTGACTCCCGTGCCCTATGCGCAAGCCAAGCGCATCTACGACAAGCTCGTCGCCGAGAAGCAGGGCAAGGGCTACACGCCGATGGAAGGCGGCGCGGCCTACACCGGCACCGAGCACGCGGGCCGCGCGAGCGGCTACCGGCCGCAGCTGCTGAATCCTGTCGAAAACGCTCCTGAACTGGAGTCGCTGCTCAGTGACCCCACGTGGGGACTGCAGGAGAAGTACGACGGCGAGCGCAGGCTTGTTGTCATTGAGGGCGATGTCGTCGTCGGCACAAATCGCAAAGGGCTGACGGTCGCGCTGCCCGCCAGCATCGAGCAAGCCGTTCGCACGAAGATCCACGCGCGCGGAGTCACCGTGATCGATGGCGAGCAGGTGGGAGAGTCATACCTGCCTTTCGATCTGCTGGTCTGCCATGGCGTCGACCTGCGTGATCGACCCTACGCTGAGCGCCTCGACGCACTCGAAGCACTGATCCTCAATATTCCGGGATGGCCGCGGCCCCTCACCTACAGCACCTACGAGCAGAAGCGCCGGGTTCTGGACGAGTTGCGCGCAGACCGCCGGGAAGGCGTGGTATTCAAGCGCATGGATGCGCCATACACACCGGATCGGCCGAACTCTGGCGGTGCTCAGCGCAAGTACAAGTTTGTGGAATCGGCGACGTGCCGCGTCCGTGCAGTCAACGTCGGCAAGCGCTCAGTGCAGCTGGAACTCCATGACCCGAGCACCGGGGCTTGGACCTACGTTGGCAACGTGTCCATCCCCGCGAATCGCGTTGTGCCGGAGATCGGCGAACTGGCCGAGGTCGCCTATCTCTACGCCTTCTCCGGCGGCAGCCTGTTCCAGCCGGTCTATCTGGGGCCGCGTCTCGATCTGGTGCCGGAGGATTGCAGCGTGGCCCAGCTGAAGTTCAAGCGCGAGTCCGAGGCGGCCTGAGCCCTTGCCAGCCGGAGCCGCTGCCCCGTGCAGGCGGTTTCCGGCCGCGGCGTTCCAAGTTGCGCTCGCTCGCTCGCCTGCTGAAATGGGTCCACCCACTTTCAGAGGAAGCCCGCCATGTCATCGCGCCGCGCGTGACCGGGACGGCCATGGCCTAGAGGCAACGACTATCCCTGGAAAGCCGATTGTGGTTCGAGGAATGTCGAAAAGCGAGTTGGCGATCGCCGGCAGGCGTCACGGTCAAAATGATTCGGTGGGCCGCGAGGTCGAGGGTCAACGCAAAACGGTCACCAGGCCTCGATGTTGGCCGCGTCTCCATTGCCGGATCGCATGCGTTTCACGGTGGTCACCGTGCCGCGAATGTCGCCGCGGGTGACCCAGACGGGCGACTCGGAACCATCATCGAAAGTGATCGCGAACGTAGCATCGCTGACAACAAGAGCGCGCCGGGCTGCGAGGGTCGATGGCAGCGTGATAAGGGCGGAAGTGTTCGGGGGCGTCATGGTCAAGCTCCTTCGGTGTGCGTGGTTGCCGCTGCCGTCGTCGGAGCGGATAGATCGGTCGAAGCCCCGCCCCGATCAGCTGCTATCCCACGCGCGCATACGAACCGCGGCAGCAGTGTTACACCACGGCGTAGCCCAACTACACCCCCAGCCGCACGTCTACCGGCCCCACGACGGTGTTGACGGACTTGCTCGTGAAGTGGACGCAGCGCTTGAGCGCTGCGATCAACCTGTCGGGCGGAATCGCGGCCAACATGCGAGGGGGATTGGCGTCCGGCCCAGCCCCTCATAGATCAGCGCAGTTCTGCGCGGCGGAGCGGCTGCCTCGTCGACACCCGGCCCGCGCCAGCGACCGCCGGGCGAGAGCGCCGCGGCCAGGTCGACGAACGATCGATCCGCGGCCAACAGCGCATCCGAACTCCCGGGCTGATCAAACAGCACGAGGTCCGAATAGACCGACGCCAATCCGACACGAACCCCCAGTTTCACGGCCTCATACTCCGTGCAGGTCGACAGCAGCCGGTTTCCATCCAGAGGTGCCAACTGCACGAACTGCATCGTGCTCGACAAACCGCACACGAAAGCCGCGCCCCTAGGCCGCTTCGCCCACCCCTCGCGGTCGCCGACCAGTGGGCCGTAGATCCGCCCACCTCCTCGCCGCCGTCCACCAGGACGGATCGGCAACCAAACGAGAAGATTTGAAATGAAGTCGAATTTGACGCCGGAACAAATCGCGATTAAACGTGCCGCGGGACAGAGGAAGAAGGATAGAAAGACGGCGAGGGCGGTGGTTGCCAAGAGCGACAAGAGGGGAAAAGGCAATATCACTGGGCGCGGAGAATCCGAGACGCACGCAAGAGGCCTTGACATTCTCGGGGACGAGAAATCCGCAACTGCGCTCTACCTGGAGCACAACGGAAGCAGGTTTGGGGCATTGCTTATTGACTCTGGTGGTAGCTATTGCATCTACGAGATTGATGCGGACAAGGGGCCCGCCGGCTTCGAGTTTTACGATGACCTTGACGAGGCGCTTCGCGATCTACTCGATTGGGAAGACGACGCACTGGGTGCCCGGGGCGATGACGTGCGAGTGGTCGCCGCAAGCGACGAATGGTCCGTAAAGCTCGCAAGAGCGCGCGAACGGTGGGAGGGTGGCTATGGGTGACATGTGTTCCGCGACGAATGTCCTGCGATCGTCGATAGCCGACGCATGAGGCTTCGGCCGGTGACCTGAACCCTGCACCAAGTTGCGCGCAGCCGTAAGCCTGCTGAAGTGGTGGCAACTCCGCTGGAGATCGAACCATGCCTCGCCGCACGAAGCCAAACACGGCCACGGACCCGAACCTGCAGGCCGCCCTCGACGCGCTCGAAGCATGGAGCGCTCCGCGCACTCCGCTGCCCGCGCGGGATCATGGCTGGCAGGGCGTTGCTCAACTATGCGCGGCGGTGCTGGAGCGCCCCGCACGACCGCTGAGCGACCCCCTGCTGATCCCGATGGCATGAGCACAAGTCTGCTCACTCTTCCGCGCACGGCGTTGCGCGGCGCAGGCTTCGTGCCGGATGGCTGTCATGTGGCCCTGCTTGCCCCTGTCCATCGCGAGCGCGTCCGCGCGGCGCGCGCGCTGCGCAAGGCGGTGGCTTCAGGCAGGATCGATTCCGCAACCGTAACTCGTGCAGTCGCCGCCGGCGACGCGGGAGTGGCTGCGTTGTTCCAGGCGCATGCAGCGACACCGCCCCGCCCGCGTATCAAGCCAGACACCATTGACCTGCGAGGGCTGGACACGGCGCCAACGCCCGACGTATGCGCAGGGCTTGCCCGTCTCATCGAGACACTCAGCACCGACGGCGACCTTACCCGCGAGGCGCTAGCAACGGTGCCGGGCCTGCGGCCGCGGGAGCTTGCCGTATGCCTCAATGCCGCCTGGACGCGCCGGGTCGAGCGCGTGACGCGCGGCCTCCGTGCGCTGCTGCCGCATGGCACCGAGATATGCGCCACGCACGTTGTCTACCCTGCCGCTCTCTACAGTCTCTTCCAGCAGCGCAACGGATGCATTGACGACCAGGCCTCCGATCTGTCGCAACAGGACGCGATCATCGGGCTGAACTCGGAAGCGTGCCTCTGGGTGGGCTCCGAGGCAGACGGTCGCGAAGACTCGCGCGCGCTTCGTGCGGCGTGGAACGCGGTCGTACGAAGCCTGACGACGGGCACACTCGAGCCCTGGCACACAGCGGCGGACACCGGCTACTTAGCCTTCGCCCTCGAAACGCTGATCGACCTCGCGCTCAAGTGCGAGTGGGAGGGTGACGAGCCGCTCGTAGAGCCCGATCAGCTCGCTGTGGCCGCTGAGGAAATGGGCGAGGACGCGTATGACGAGGCCCTGCACGAACGCATGCGAGCCTTCATGCGCCAGGCCCGCGCCGAAAAGGTCGATGGACCGTGGACACCACGGAGCAAAGGTTTCCGGGCGTGGCAAGCTTCGCAGTCCGGTACGCCGACGGGAGTCACGGTTGAGCGGTTACTGGCGGTCGCGCGCTGGGCGCGCAAGCATGCGTGCCCGGACAGACTCAATGTCTCCAACGACGACGATGAGGGCCTCTTCAGCATCACACCTGTGCATCGGGCCACGGGCTTCGGCGATAGGGCGTTCGACTTCATGTGCGAAGAACAGTCCCAGGTCGGATGCGCGCTGCTGAGCTTTGGCCGCGAACCGGGGTCGCAGCTGTCACTGGGTCAGGTGCTGGACGCCCTCATCGCCGATGCGGCAGTTGCCGGAGCGGCGTGGAGCATTTTCCTTGGCGACCAATCGCCGACGTGACGCAGCTGGACGCCGACCAAAATGGTGATGAACTCGGAGGCCTCAACCAGGAGCCCCCGGACCATGAGCGCCATGCCGCAAGAAGTCACCAGCATTGTCGAAGCCTGCAAGTCAGCGACCGCGCGTTACCAGGAAGCAATGGTCCTCACCCATCAGGCTCAGGCGCTGACGCCCGGGCTGTCTATCTGGCTGCGAATCGAGGACGAACTCGTTGGCGCCTTCCTCGATGCCGAGCGCAACGCGGCGAAGGCGATTGCAGAGCATATGCGTCGTGTCCTCGGGCCGCGTGGCCTTCCGCTGCCGGCGGATACCTTTGTCGATCTAATGCCGGAACCACTGGATCGGCAGGAGCGCCGCGCCCTCGCACTGCGGATGGTGAACCGCTCCGAGGAGGCACCCACCACCATCGATCTCGAATCCCTGTGGCACGCAATGCTCGCACGCTTCCCCTCCGAGGAAGCGGCACACGACGTCGCTCGCTTTGCGCTCGCCAAGCGATTCCGAGAGGCTTTCTTCGGCCGCAGATACCCGGCGCCTGAACCCCACCGGGATGGCATCAAGATGAAGCTCCATGCCAGCCAGGATGGGTACTGGCTGAAGCAGATGCAGTACAGCGATTACAGTGCCAACCAGCTGTTCGCCGGTCTCGATCTGATTGCAGCGATCGCCGAGGACGCCGGCCAGAGTGTCCCGGTTGGACGCGTTCGCGACTGGCGGCATGAGCGGCCCTACCTCCCACACCAACGCCTGGACATAGGCGCGGTGCAGGTGGTGTGTCGGAAACACTACTTCGAGCTTCAGTTGGCGCGGGATCTGTCGCGCGCGGTCAACCTGTTCCTGGCTTCGCACCCGCCACACGCCGCGGAAGCGGCCTGACTCAGGCCGCAGCCAGGAGAGCGGGGGAGGGCCGCAGACGCAGGCCCGTATCGCAGACGTCGACCCGAGCACGTTCGTAGAGCCGCAGTACATCGCCAAGGGCACGCAGGAACGCGGCCTTGAACTGGCGCGGTTCCTTGTACTCCGCCCCGAACTGCATGGCCAACGCCTGCCACGGGATGACGACGTCGGCCTGCAGGCAGTGCAGGCGATAGGGCAGCCAGATTGCGATGTCGATGCGAAGCGGGGACTTCTGCAGGTGCTTCAGCACTCGCCAGTCGAGCGGCACGGCGCTCTTCTGGATCTCGTCGAAGAACTTCTGGCCGAGCAGCAGCCTGGATTCGAACAGTTCCTGCTGCCTGGTGTTGGCATGCGGCTGCCACCACGTCGCGCTTTCCTCGATCGGGTCCCAGCCCTTCGAGACGGCGTGCACTTCGGCATCGCGGTAGATGACTTTGAAGGTCGCGTGCGTGAGCCGGTGCAGCTGTTCGCGCAGTCGAGTGATGGTCCCGTTCTTGCCGCCGGTCATGGCCATGCCGAGTTTGTCGCGCATGAACTCGCTGACATTCCGGCCCAAGCTGATCTCGCGCGAACCTGTGCGCACGACCTCCGAGGTGATCCAAGCGAGCAGCAGGCGGGGCAGGGAGCCGTAGGGCAGACCGCCGGCATCCGATGTGGTCGTGACCACGAGGGTGAGGTTGCCGTTGGTGCGGCTGTACGTGAGGCCGTTGGGCTCACTGTGGGGCAAGGTCGCCTGAGCCAGGACGCGCGCCATGTACGCGAGGCTTCCCGACTCGCGCGCGCTCGTCGTCCAGATGTTCGCAAGCTCGGTGCTACGGCGGGCAATGACGACAGATGCGCGATCGCGCTTCGGGCGTGTGGGCAAGGAAGGCGGGTCAGCAAGGGTGTTCAAGGCAATGGCGAGGGAGTCGGGGAACATGCGACTCACTCTAGGTGCCGCCCATCTGCCCCACTTTCAGAAGGGTGGCGGGAAACGGGAGATTTCGGGCAGCTCGCCTGGCCACGCATAAACGGTGACGCCAACCTCCGCCCGCGCATAAACGGTGACGGATGAAGAAGTCGCTGCGCATAAACGGTGACGGCCACGCGCCTCAGCGGTCGCGCATAAACGGTGACAGTTATCCACCGGAGCCTGTGGACAAGTCGAGTTATCCACGCATCAACGGTGACGGCCCACCCCATGGAGCTGCAGCCCGCGCCGGTGCTGGCGTTCGCGGGATCGGTGCAGGAGTTATCCACGCATCAACGGTGACGGCGCTACGCATAAGCGGTGACGCAAATGCGCATAAACGCTGACGCTCACCTCTCTGAAAGCGAAGCAGCACAAGGCTTTCAGCCACCTCCCATATAGATACCTGTAGTTCTACCTATAGGCTCCTGTAGTTGTGCTCGCGCATCTCGACAACTTCGGCGGCTGGGCGAAGCTCTTGGGCATGACCACGCCCATTTCCGCCTCCTGGTACACCCTCGCATCCCTTCACGGCCGCGGCACCCGTGTTCGCCCCGGCTCACTCGCTGGACTCGCTGCAGCGCGCCGCGAGAACCTCGGCGCCTTCTACACGCCCCCTGAGGTCGCAGCGATCGCCTGGGCCGCCGTGCGGCCCTATCTCGACGCAGTGGCAGCGACAGGCCGCCGCGCGCAGCTGCTGGACACCAGCATCGGCACCGGTCGCCTGCTGCAGTGGGCGAATCCTGAGGCGCACGCCATCACCGGCTGCGATGTCGATCCCGAGCCGCTGGAGGCGCTGGGAGCGGCGCTCAAGGCCGCGGGCTTCGACTTCGAGCTGCGGCAGGCCGGCATGGAAGTCGTCCAGGCTGCCGGATTCGATGTCGCCCTGATCAACCCGCCGTTCTCGTTGACGCTGAGCAGCCCGGTGATGGCCTACAACGCGGCCTGTGCCTATGGCCCCTACGGCCCGGGCACACAGGCGCTGTCGCACCGCTACGCCTTGCAGCAGGGCCTGGCTGCGGCACGCGTAGTGGCTGCGATCCTCCCCCGCACCTTTGCTGAAACGCTGCCAGGCGAAGACGGCGCCGAGCGCTTGGCCGCACTGCTGCACCTGCCGACAGGTGCGTTCGAGGGCGAGGGTACTGAGGTCGCCACGAGCATCGCCGTGTACGGCAGCGTGAAGCACCGCAGCGACCTCCAGAGCATCGTTCTGCGACGCGGCCAGCCCATCCCCAGGCTGGCACTCAATCTCGGCGCGCCAGCGACGTGCACACGGACTCGCTTTGTGGTCGACGGCGTGGACCACTCGGAGCCCGCCATCACACGTCCCGTCACCGGTGACGCCTCTGTGCGGATCGTCCACAGCGGACGCAAGCTCTGCTTGCAGTTCCAGTGCGGTCTAGTCGAGGCCAAGGTCCTGAACGCACTGATGCGACATCGCTTGCAGCCTATCGAAGGCCTGCGCCGTCCCGCCGGTTGGATCTATGCGGGCCAAGGGGTGTACGACCTTGAGGCCTACCTGGTCCAGCCGGACCCTGTGGGCGCGCTGCGTGCGGTGGCCAACCAGATCCGAGAGGCGGGTGGAGCGCCCAAGTACGCGCCGGGCCTCCTTGAGCATCTGAAGCGCCGTGCTCGCCGCGTGCGTCGCGAGAAGACACCCTTCCGACTGGAGGTGGCGAGCGCCTTCGCTGAGGTCGGGCGGGTGCAGGCAAAGCCACGGCGGCGGATGCAGATCGATCCGGATCGCTGGGGTAGCGCGGTGCTGCGGCCGTCCGAGGTCGTCGAGTTCGAACGTCAGGGCAGCCAGTGGGTGCATGTGAACGCCAGTGGCGAGCGACTGGTGCTGGAGGACGCGGCTCTTGCCGCGGCCTTCAACGTGCAGGACAAGGCCAGCGACGGCCCGGGCTATCGCGTCGTTCACGCCGGACGCGAGGAAGCGTTCCCGGCGCTGGCGCGACACATACGAGCCGAGATGGCGCGCCAAGGCGTTTCACCCGTCGTTTCCTGGGGCTACCAGGCCTCCGACCTCGTCGAGCTGCGCATGGGGCGCGGCGGTGTCGCTGCATGGGAGATGGGGCTTGGCAAGACGCGGCTGGCTATCGCACTTTGCCTGATGGGTGGCCGGCACAACCTGATCGCAGTGGAAGCGCATCTGGTGCCTGAGTTCATGGATGAGCTCAAGGCGACAGGCCTGCCGGAAGACAGTTGGCAGGTGATCGAGTCGCCAGCGGATACGGAAGCCCTGCGCCGCATCAACCTGATCGCCTACACGCGACTGCGGCGACCCCTGCACGCAGGCCACCGAAAGACCTACGCACAGGCACTACGCCGTCGCATCTCGACCCTGGTGGCCGATGAGGCGCATCTACTCCGTTCACCCGACACCGCCCAGACCCGGGCGTTGTGGGCACTGTGCCCACGTCGGCGCTACGGGCTCACCGGAACGCCGGTCCCGAGCTACCCACGCGATCTGCTCTACCTGCTCCGCTGGGCGGGGGGTGATGGCACGGCACTTCAGCCCTACGGCCTGGCCCGCGCATTCATGGAGCCCGCTGTGCTCTCCGGACTCGGTCGCCTTGAGCGCGGTGTCGATGTCTTCCGCGATCGCCACGTCGTGCTGGAGTGGGTGACCCACGAGTTCGAGGACGGATTGACCCGCGGCGGCAAGCGCGAGGTGCCGAAGCTGGCCAACCCCGATCTCTACCGCGCCTGGGCTGCGCCCCTCGTGAAGCGCCGCACTCGCGGCGAGCCGGACGTGCGGCGTCACATCGCCATGCCTGAAGTGGAGCATCGCCTGATCGAGTGCGACTTCGATCCAGCCCATCGGGCTCAGTTCCTCGGGGTCGCAGACGAGTTCGCGCAATGGTGGCGCGACCGGCGTACTGCCGACGGCGCCGATGCGCGACGGGTCAACATGGTGAGCCTCTTGGCACACATCGGCGCCGTCGAACGTGCCACGAATGCGCCGCAGATGGACATTGGCCAGTGGGGCCGGCTTGCCGGAGCAACCAGCAAGCAGCGGCTGGCCGGCGAGCGTGCCATCGCGTGGGCGGAGCGTGGCCGGAAGGTGATCGTGTTCGCCCAGTCGCCGACGTGCCTCAACGCAATAGCCGGCGTGATCTCGGCGAAGACTGGCGAGCGGCCGGTCATGGTGACCGGTGAGCGGGACATCGAGACCCGCACGGAGGAGATCAATGCCCGCTTCCGTCGTGGCAGCTGCCCCTACCTGCTCGCGACCTACGGCGCCGCGCAAACCGGACTCAACCTGCCCGAAGGCTCCGTGGTGATTCGCGCCTCACGTGCCTGGACCCACAAGACCGAGGAGCAGGCCGCCGCGCGCGTGATGCGCCCGCAGCAGCGTGAGCGAGTCGTCATCGAGGACCTGGAGTTGCGCGGCTCAATCGACCCCTACCAGCGGCAGATGACCGCGATGAAGGCCGCGGCTGCTGCCAGTGGCATCGACCATCTGGACGCTGATGATGAAGCGGAGTTCGAGCACCTGCAGACGATCATCGATCGCTTCGTGGAAGCCGTCGAAGCCGAGACAGGACTGAAGCGCCAACAACTGAGGGAACGCAATGCAGCCTAATCGAATGCAGTCCCTGATCCTGACCGTAGGCGACGGGTACGTCACCGTGCGCAGCCGCCGCGGCAGTCGCGCGCGCGTCGCCCGGATCCTTGGAGATGAGGCGACCCGAGAGGGTGGCCGCCGCATCACCCTCGACCGGCTGATCCATGCGTCGGATGACGACGCGGAGGATTTTCGGCTTGAAGGATGTGTCGTCACAGTCCTGGTGCGCGAGAGCGACCGGCGACCTGGTGATGGTGGTGAAAAGCACCCATCTGACAGAGCCTCCGTAAATTACGAAGTGCCCGAAAAGGCTTCGTAAACCATTTATTACGCCAATACCGACCGTGCTTGCGCCTCTGCTTGGCGCGGGATAGATTGATCTATCCGTAAATTACGGGAACAGCAGAGAGGGAGCCGTAAATGAACAACGCCGTCTTCCATCGGCCGCAGTTGGCTGCCGAAGTCGTGAACCTCGCGCTGGGCCGAAACGCCTTGGGGCGCGCGGGTGCTGGGGTCTTCTTGGCGGGCCAGCGACGCATCGGCAAGACAACCTTCCTGCTCCAGGACCTCACGCCCGCCCTTCAGTCAGAAGGTGTCCACGTCATCTACGTCGACCTGTGGGCCAACAAGGAGGTCTCGCCCTCCGAGCTGATCGCCAACGCCATCGCACGCGATCTCGCAGAAGCCCAGGGCGCGGTAGCCAAGATGGCAGCGGCGATCAAGGCGGTCACCATCCACGGCGTCAGCTTCGACCTGCAGGACGTTGGCAGGAAGGCAGGCGCCTCGCTGGCTGACGCGTTGAAGGAGCTACAGGCGTCGCTTGGGAAGCCGATCGCGCTCATCGTTGACGAAGCCCAGCATGTGGCGGCAGAGGGCAAGTCGATGGACGTGATGTTCGCCTTGAAGTCCGCCCGCGACACACTCAACGTCGACGGCAAGCGCAAGCTCTTGCTCATCATGTCGGGGTCGGATCGCGACAAGCTCCTGCGCTTGGTCAACACACCGCGCGCACCATTCTTCGGCGCTCAGATCCACGACCTGCCGGCGCTTGGCCGCGAGTACTCCGCGCACGTCGCCGGCCGACTGGTTCAGGCCCACCCGAGGCTGAAGATCAGCAACGAAGCGATGGATGCGGCCTTCGAGCGCTTCGTGCGAAGGCCGGAGCCCTTCGAAGAGGCTATTGGGCAGGCGGCGAACCCCTTGGCTGGCCCAGATGCGGACTTTCACGCGCGTCTGAACTTCGAGGCAGACAAGTACGAACGCAAACTCGATGAGGAGCACGAGGAAGTTCTCGAAGCGTTGTCACCCCTGGAGGCCGCTGTGCTGCGCTGGGTGCTTGAGCACGGCCCAGGCGCTCGCCTTTTCACGCAGAATGCGTTGACATTCTATGGGCAGGCCGTCGGACGTTCAGTGGGGGCGGGCTCCGCCCGTGATGCTGTTCAGGCTCTCCGCAACATTGAACCACCTGTGCTGTGGAAGTCAGACCGCGGCGACTACGCGCTGGAGAACACCGACATGCTGCGCTGGTACCGAAAGCGGATGGACGCTGGAACGTGACGACGAAGGGGCCATGGACCCCGATGCCCCCGCCGGCTTGAGCCAAATACGTGCATACGCAGAATAGCTATGCACACACCGACCAATAGCTTGCATGGACTCACGCTTCGGTTGAGACGTGAACGTTCGCCCTATCAAATCAGGATCAGCGCGTGCCCCCCGAACAGAGACTGGTAAACGAGTTGCTGCGTCTTCTTCAGGAGGTCGAGGACGCCTGCAACAAGGACGCTGAACGGCTCGATGGGATCACACCTTCACCGGAGTGGCCAACGACGCATCCAGAGATCACCCTTGAGCCATGGCCGACCGAGCTGACCGAAGGCGTAGAACTGATCTATCTGGGCGCAGCTGACCTTGTTCTCCTCGCAGCGACCCGCTGCGGCATGGCCGATCTTGTCGAAGCCGCGCGTAAGGCAATATCTGCTGAAGAGCGAAGAAGAGAAACTGAAGCACGCGCAACGGAGACACTCAACGCCCACGTCGACGCTCTGTTGAAGAGCGACAGAGCCGAACGCAAAGCGAGAGAATTGAAAAGGGCTTTGGGACGAGCTTCAAAGGAACCACGGACGGCGACGGCCCGGCCGGCCTGATCCGCCTTTGGGCTGAGGTTGGCGCAAGTTGCTGCGCGACGGTTCTATGGCGGAATAGCTGTGTCTCCTACAGATGAGCACAGCACAATGGCAACGCCCGATCCGGCAAGGGATAGCGAACCTCTCCTCGTAGATCTCTACGACACGGAGGGCGTGCTCCGCGCGATGCGCGACACACTGCGCACGACGCATGCAGTGTTCTTCCATCAGCGAGATCGCACCCTCGCCCTCACGACCGTGCACCCTGTCACCACGGGTACGGATGGCGTGCCGGAGATCGGCCCAGGACGCCCGCTCAGCTACGAGGACGAGCAGTCAATCCTGGCCTTGCTGGGCAGCCGGGCCGATGAGGAAGTGATCGACATACTCCCCGATCGGGTTCTGCACCGCGATCCCTCAACCCTGATGTGGTGGCTGCCGGCCGCTGTCAGGCCGATGCACCTACGCACGCTCACTGAAGGCCTGTGCACGGTTCAGGCGCACTGGCCAGCACTGGTCATGATGGTCCGTGAGCGCACCCTCTACGTCGCTGCGGTGCTCGGGGCAGAGCGCCCTTCAGCCGACACAGCGCTCTATCACGCTCCGCTCGGCAACATCTATGCCGACACCTCAGTCTGCACGGGGTCTGCGCGCTTGCCGGAAGGGCCTGAGCCTCGTCACCTCGCAGGCTGGGAAGCGGTGATAACTGACACTGCTTTCACGCACACGAACCATGAGGGGACCTTCCTTGCTGCCGAGGGTGGCGGCAAGCGGCGCAAGGGGTGCGCCTTCATCAACGCCGATGCAGCCTTCTGGATGAAGCGCGACGGGATGGGGATTCTGCCGGCCGAACAATTCAACCCGCTAGGGGTTTCACTTGGCCAGTGGCTGCCAAGGGTGCGCGCGCGGGATCTCAAGGGCGGCGGCAGGAGGGAGCTGTGATGCGGGACGGAAATCTGATCGACGCGACCCTGTTCGCAGGCGTACCCCTGCTACCCGCGCCGCGATTCGGCAGCCTGCCTGCGCTGCTGCCCGGTCAGAAACGCTTTCTCGCGGCCATGGACGGCATTTACGTCGAAGCCTGCAGTCACGCCATGAGCGTCCGCCTCAAGGTAGGCGAGGGGCTGCTCCCGTACGGATCGCTGTCGAACGAAGTGCGCCTTAGCGCAGGCCCCGTCCCGCGCGCGCTCTTGCGCGAGTTTGTCGAGCGCGCTCAGGCCCAGTCGGACTGCGAGATCGCTGCGGCAGTGGTGCTCGATAGCGAGGGTGTCTATCGGCTGCACTGGCCCAAGGTGCATCAGGCGAGTGCCGCGCATGTGCGCTATGCGGATCAGATTGACGATGACCGACTGGTGCTCGACCTTCACACGCACGCAACGGGTCCTGCGTTCTTCAGCGCGATGGACGACGCCAGTGATCGCTCCCGGCCAGGCCCCTACTTCGCTTGCGTGGTGGGCCGGTGTGATCGGGACGACCCAGAACTGGTGGCGCGGGCCGTGCTGGCGCCCTATCTGCAACCGCTCGCTATGCAGTGGCTTCAAGACCATGGAGTGATCGCCTGATGGCCGCCTTGCAGTTCTTCCTCCCCGAAAGATGGGCCGATCAGCAGGTGAGAATCGCCGTCGTCGGCGCCGGCGGCACGGGATCGCAGTTTCTCGATCAGCTCGCAAGCTTGGAAGCAACATTGACCCGACTCGGGCACCCTGGCTTCGAGGTGAGCGTCCATGACGGTGACACCGTTTCGTCAAGTAACATCGGACGCCAGCGCTTCACAGCAGCTGATGTTGGGTTGAACAAGGCGAGCCTACTCGTTCACCGGATTAACCTTTTCTACGGCCTGAACTGGACCGCCGTGGCGCGTCACATGGACCCTGAATGCGCACCTCGGGTTGACCTCATCGTCACCTGTGTCGACAAAGCGCTTTTTCGCGCTCGACTCGGCGCAGCATATGCTGGCCGGGACACCGCCGCGCTCTGGCTGGACTTTGGCAACGGTCCGGATCGCGGAAACGTAGTTCTCGGTCATCTTGGAGTTCCGGGGACGAAGTCGCTGCGGCTTCCCAACGTGGTGGATCTCTATCCAGAGCTTGCGACCATGCATGCGGCAGACGCCGAAATGCCGAGCTGCAGCGCGGAAGAAGCGATCCAGCGTCAGGCGTGGCCGGTCAACCGTGTGGCGGCACTGCTGGGAGCTGAGTTGCTCTGGACCCTCTTTCGGGAGGGCCGAATCGAGACACACGGGGCGTTCTACTCATTGAAGCCCGTGCTCGTAAAGCCATTGCAGATCGACCCCGACGCTTGGGCATTCATGGGTCTGCAGAGGCCATCGTGCATCGAGTATGGTGACGCAGCGACCGGCGAAGAAGTCGCCGATTCGGATTGATCAGAACCCATCTGGGGATAGGGCGACGAGAATGGCCAAGGGCGGCGGGAACTTCGGAATCGGTGCGCTCATTGTCGTCCTGGCCATCCTCGTCTGGATACCAAAGGAGGTCTGGATTGCTGTGCTCGTGCTGGGTGCCATCGGTCTGGGCATCTATTTCATCCAGAAGAAAAACGCAGGCGCACCCAAGGCAAAGCGCGGGCAGACGCACTCAGGAGGATCGGACAACACGCTCGCCCAGCTGATGGCTGACCAGAAGCGTTTCTCCGACTCGGTTGGCGGGGTAGCTCCAAAGAACAAGCCGACCGAAGCATCGCGGACATCTGCGACAGATTCGAGCCAGCCAGAGCTGGTCACCACAATGACCCCGAGCGGCGGTCGCAAGGTGACCCTCACCATTGACCTGAACGAGATTGTGACCCGAGCCCTTGACCGAAGTCGCGAGGGTGAACCCACTCCTTCGGGAGATGATGGGTTCGACGGCGAAGGAAGTGAGTTCGACAGTCGCGCTCATCTCACCGAGGCGAATAGGGACGCTGGACTGAAATGGATGCCCTTCGACACGCCGGTGCAGACTGATCGATTTTCCATCGGTCGCGGCGGTTTCTACGTCTGCCACCAGAATGTCGGTTTTGATGCTGCGGTGGATGTCCGTCTGCCGATCAGCAAGAGATCGCCGGATTGGGCAGGCCAAGGCATCTACTACTATCCGCGCTACACACAGCTCAGCCCTCAGCAGCGAGAGGCCTTCCTCGGGTTCTTGAACGGGACGCGACGCGAGGGCCACCTCAATCCCGGCTACGTCTGGCTCTACATCTACAATCTTGAACGGCGCGCGTTGGTTGATCCCCCGGATGCGATCTCGCAGTCGGAGCGCGCGTGGCTGCTGTTTGAACTTGAAGAGCTGTTCGAGACCTATGGGGCCGGTGGCGATGAGCATGCCTACCAGGCGCTTTCCTACGGCCGCTATCTGCCGACTCTCATCTCGGTGGCTCGTGTCCGTCTGCTGGGGCGCCCTGCCTACATCGCACCGCCTTGGCCGCCTGGCCGCCACCTGGAAACAGGGCCGGTCCTGCTGGGTTTAGGGCGCGCCACCATGGAGACGCACTTGGCCGCAGAGTGGGCCTATCAGTGGGCCTACGCCAGCCACCCACCCGTGTCGTACGCCCCCTGGAAGGTGGTCGAAGACGAGCTGAGAACCCTCTTCGTCAGGCGATATCGAGAGCGTCATGCTGAGGGCATTGTTCTGAAGCAGCCGGTATCTGCACGTGCCCTCAAGCTTGAGCATCAGTTCGCTTACGACGGTGGTCAGAGCTGCCGTGTCGATGCACTGGTCCCTGACGTCAGCAAGCTGACTCGCCCGGTGAAGCCACTGCTTGACCTGTTGCATGAGGTCATGGCCGAACTGGAGCCGCTCCGCAAAGCGCGACGCAGTTCCACCGCCACACGGGAAATGGTCCTGGCGGCCTATCCTCCCTCGCTCGTTGAAGCGGAGCTGCCCGAGCAGCTCGGTGAAGCCTTGTCAAAACTGGAGATCAGTTTCGAGGGGCGCACCATTGCCCATGTGCCTACCGAGGAGGTCTACAAGGCATTGGGCTTAACGCTTCCCAATGGTCCCGACAAGCGAGCTGCGGCTCGGCTCGGTCACATCCTGGGCCTGGTCCGTGTGGGCATGGAGCCCGATCCTCGCTACGAAGGACCGACGCCGGGATCACACGTTGTTCTGTTCAAACTTCAAAGCATGGGTTCCAGCGGCCCTACGCCTCGCTACGGTTTTGCCCTGCTGCTCGCACAGACCGGCAGGCACTTGGCCGAAGCCTCCGAAGGAGGGTCTATCGCAGAGCGCGACACCTTGTTCAACCTGGTGCGCACGCGCTTCGACCTCACGCCGGACGAAGCCGCGCGGCTAGAGGCGCACATAGCCTTCGTCGACACCCACGCACCCAAGCTTGCCAAATTGGACAGTCGAATACGTGCGCTGCCCGAGGCCGAGCGACACGCCCTGGCCAGGGCGCTGCTGGAGATCGCCGCCGCTGACGGCCGCGTCGATCCCGCGGAAGTGCGTGCCCTGGAAAAACTCTACAAGTCGCTGCAGATTCCAGCGGACAGTCTCCACGCTGATTTGCATGCGGTCCTGTCGGGCGCATCGCCTGATCGAAGCAGAATGCTACCCGCCACGCCGGGCCAACTGTCGGGCATCCGCATCAGCGAGGAGAGTCTCGCGCGGAAGCTCGAGGAGACCGTGCGCGTTCAGGCCATGCTTCATGAGATCTTCGCGGAGGAGGAAAGTGCCCCCGCTGCTTCACCGGACATGTCGTCCGTAACGTTGCCAGAACCTTCGTCGCTACCTACGCTGGAGGGCTTGGCCTCGGTAGCTGCGGGAGCGCTTCAGGCTCTTCTTGCGACCCAGCGGAATCAATGGGACCGCGCAACTTGGGATCTGCTGTGTGAGCAGCACGGCGTCCTGCCGGAAGGAACACTCGAGGCGATCAATGAGTGGGCGTTCGAAAGGGCAGGCGAAGCGCTGCTTGAAGGCGATGACCCCCTCGAACTCAACGAGTTTGCCCGCGACGAGCTGGGCCTCCAGGAGCACTGAGAATGTCAGTCGAAAAACGCATCAGTCCGCGCGACAGGGACAGCGTGTTGCAGGCTCTGAGGGCGGGCGTGGTGCCGCGCCGTGGCATCCAGCACATTCAGGTTGGCCGGGAGCCGGAGGTGCGCGCCTTGCTTCGGGACATCGAGCGGGTTGCAGAGGGTGGGGCGGCCATTCGATTCATCGTCGGCAGCTATGGCTCCGGCAAGACCTTCTTCCTACAGCTGGTGCGGACCATTGCTCTGGAAAAGGGCCTGGTGACCATGACCGCAGATCTCAACCCGGATAGGCGGTTGTTTGGCTCAGGTGGCTCCGCCCGATCCCTCTACACCGAGTTGGCGCGCAATGTTTCGACGCGTACCAAACCCGACGGCGGCGCGATGGCCAGCGTCGTAGAGCGGTTCGTCAACACTGCTCTACAGGAGCACCAGGCGCACGGGCGACCGATGCGTGAGGTCATCGACGAACGTCTACAGCGCCTCTCCGAGCTGGTCATGGGCTTTGACTTTGCCACCGTGATTGAGCGCTACTACCACGGCCACGATCAAGGCAATGATCAGCTCAAGAACGATGCAGTTCGCTGGCTCCGCGGCGAGTTCTCCACAGTCACCGACGCGCGCAAGGCGCTGGGTGTTCGCGCCTTCATCGACGATGACAACATCTACGACGCACTGAAGCTCTTCGCCCGTTTCACACGACTCGCGGGGTATGGGGGGGCGCTCATCGGTCTCGATGAGCTCGTCAACCTCTACAAGCTCCCGAACTCGCAGAGCCGGGCGTCGAACTACGAACAGATCCTCCGCATCCTAAACGACGCACTCCAAGGATCGGCAGAACATCTCGGCGTGCTGCTGGGGGCAACACCCGAGACGATCAGCGACCCGAGGCGCGGGCTGTACTCGTACCAAGCGCTGCAGTCTCGACTGGCTGAGAACACCTTCGCCGCCAAGCACGGGGTTGCCGACTTCGGCGGCCCTGTCATCCGGTTGGCCAACCTGGAGCCTGAAGACCTCCTGGTACTGCTGATCAAGCTGCGAGATCTCTCCGGCGCCGGCGTATCCCAGGTCACCAACGACCACATCAGAAGCTTCCTCGCCTTTTGCAATGATCGCATCGGCGCAGCCTACTTCCAGAGCCCGCGAGCGAGCGTCCGCGCGTTCTTGGACCTGCTCGCCGTGGCCGAAGCGCGCCCGGACATTCCGATGAGCGCACTGTTGGAAGGCGTTGACCTCGCGGATGATGGCGCAGCACAGGAGAAAGCCTCGCCATCGGACGATCTCGAATCCTCGGACCTGCAGAGCTCGCTTCCCACGCCCTCTGCGCCGGCTGGGGTGAGACCGCCCGGTGCTGCTGAACAGCCTCCGCCCGCCGCGGATGATCTCGCCAGCTTCAAGCTGTAGCGTCAGATGGCGGGCTTCGATTCACTCGATCGCGCGGTTCAACAGTGGATCTGGCAGCAAGGCTGGCGACGCTTGCGGCCGATCCAGGAGGAAGCGATCGAGCCTATCCTTGCGCGCAAAGGGTCAGTGGTCATCGCCGCGCCAACCGCTGGGGGCAAGACCGAAGCAGCCTTTCTCCCGATCGCGAGCCGGCTTGCACGCCGCGACGGTGAGGGAGTGCTTGCGCTTGCCATCTCCCCGCTGAAGGCTCTCATCAACGACCAAGCGCGTCGGCTTGAGCACCTATTCGAGAGCGTGGATCTCCGCGTTCAGCCCTGGCACGGCGACGTCTCCAAGGGGCGCAGCCAGCACTGGAAGAACCCTGCACAGGTTCTTCTGATCACCCCAGAGAGTCTGGAGGCGATGCTGATGCGTCGAGCCGGCAACGTGGCGCAGGTGTTCGCACGGCTTGAGTACGTGGTGGTCGACGAGCTTCACGCTTTCATGGGCACCACCCGGGGAGCGCAGATGCTCTCGCTCTTGCGCCGTCTCGAATGCCTTGCCGGCTGCCGCCCGGTGCGCGTCGGGCTCTCCGCGACCTTGGGCGACCTGAGTCTTGCCGCGCGCTACCTGGACCCGGGTGCCGTGCAGCCTGCACAGATCATTCGAGGTGAATCCGCAGGGGCCGATGTTCGTATCGGCATGCTGACCGTGGTGCATGAAGATGATGCCGCGGCCGAGCCCGACGCGACGCGCACAGAGACGGACGACGACCGTGAGCCGTTCTCGCCCAGCCCACCGCCTGCAACTGCTGCGGAGGCAGAGGCACTCGCGCGCGCGCAGGCTGCCGCCGAAGAGGGAGCGCTTCGCGATGGGTTGTCGCGCATCGCCGACCACCTCTTCGCAAAGACGCGTGGCCAGACCAACCTCGTGTTCGCGAACGCACGAGCTCGAGTGGAGCTTTTGACCGACGAGCTCGTGTCTCGTTCGGAAACGATGGGGCTCCCAGTTGAAGCGTTCGCGCATCACGGAAGCCTGTCGCGCGAGCACCGTGCAGAAGTCGAGACGCGCCTTCGTGAGGGCCAATTGCCGACAACCGTCGTATGCACATCGACGCTGGAACTTGGCATTGATATCGGCGATGTCGACACGGTTGCTCAGGTAGGCCCGGCACCGACGGTTTCATCGCTCAAGCAACGCGTGGGGCGGTCGGGTCGCCGCGCTGGACAGGTCCAGACGCTGCGCCAGTACGTCGACCTCACGCGCTATGCCGGCCGCTACGAAGTCCTGGCGTCGCTACGTCTTCCCCTCCTGCAGAGCATCGCGACCGTGGAAGGCCTGCTGGAGGGGCAGTTCGAGACCCCGAACGATCGAGATTGGCATCTCTCCACGCTCGTGCAGCAGATCCTCTCCCGGATAGCGCAAGGCAACCGTGGGGAGCGTGCCCAAGGCCTCTACAGTGAACTGTGCGCGGCCACCGGGCCCTTCGGGTCGATCACGATCGCACTGTTCTCCGAGGTTCTGCGTGCCATGGGGGCAAGCGAGTTGATCGAGCAGATCAGCGATGGCTCTCTTCTGCTCGCGCGCGCTGGCGAGGCGCTGACTTCCCACTACAGCTTCTACGCCAGCTTCCTCACCCCGGAGGAGTATCGCGTCATGGCCCAGGGCGGAAAGGTGCTGGGCTCGCTGCCAATCGAGATCCCGATTTCCGAGGGGCAACTCATCGTGCTCGCCGGACGGCGCTGGCGCGTGCTGACCATAAACCCTTCCGAAAAGTTGCTGACCGTCGAGCCCGGTCCTCGTGGGCGGCCGCCGGGTTTCGGGGGAGGGGCAGGTGCGGTCGGTGCGTGGGTCCAGCGACGCATGCGCCTGTTGCTCGAGTCCATCAGCGTACCTGCGTTCCTCGACCCGACAGGACGCGATGAGCTGGCGTCCGCTCGGCGCGCCTATGACCTTGTGGAACTGCGGCATCGACCAATCCTCCATCAGGGTGACAGCGTGGCCGTCTTCCACTGGGCCGGCTCCGCCACAGGAGCGGCGCTTGCCGCGCTACTCGCTGATCGCGGCCTAGAGGTGGAGCAGGCCGGGCCTGCAATCATCACGCACGGGGCGACGTGCCAAGAGGTGATCGCCGGATTGATGCAGGTGCGGGAAGAGCTGCCTGGCACAGCCGAGGAAATCGCCGAAGTTTTCGTGCCTTTTCCAGAACACAAGTTCGATGAGTTCCTGACGGCCTCGCTTCTGCAGCGCAGCTACGCACGCCGCCACGTTGACCTCGAAGAGCTGCGAACAGCACTTTCGCAATGTCTTCGCTCCGAGCAGTAGGAAAGCCAATCATGTCTATCGACCTCGCAAAGAGGCTTGTTGAAGCGCTTCCAGCTGGCCGCCCAGGTCTGTTTAACCCATGGCTTGACCGTTGCACATTTGATACGCCGGAGAACGGCCCGGAGGCGAGATTTGAGCGCCTTGCAGCGCACTTGAACTGCGAGGCCCGATGGATTCTCGTAGGCGAAGCACCTGGTTACCAAGGGTGTCGATACAGTGGCGTAGCCTTCACAAGCGAGCGTCTCCTGCTCGACGGCGAGGTGCCACGGCAAGCCAATCCAGGGGCGAGGCTGTCACGGCGAAATCGGCCCTTTTCAGAGCCGAGCGCGACGATCGTCTATCGCGCGATGAAACGTGCAGGGATTGAAGGGACGACCGTGCTTTGGAACGCGCTCCAACTGCACCCCCACCTGCCCGATCAGCCATGGACAAATCGAACGCCAGCCCCCCATGAGCTCGCGTACGGCGCAAAGGCTCTGCATCGTCTTGTCGAGGCGTACCCCCGCGCGCGCGTGGTCGCCGTCGGACGCAAGGCCGCAGAACTCCTTGCCGGCAGCAGAATCGCAGTGGTCGCTGCGATCAGGCACCCAGCAAACGGTGGCGCGGCGCTGTTCACTGGAGGACTGATGGCTACGACAAACCACGTGGGCCAAGGATGAACCTTGCGGACTACTCTCCTTGCGTACCGGACGGACCGAGCGTAACGTTCGTACCGCTGTCCTAGGAAGCCACGACCATGCCCGAGATGCCCCCTTTCGCCGTACTCAAGCTCAAGACGGGTGCAAAGCTATCGTCCGATCTGGACAATGAGAACCGACCAACGCTGCGGAGCTTTCTCGGAAGCACGGGCAGTAAAATTGATACGGTGACCATTGGGCGTACCGAAGAAGTTGCGCACAGAGTCATAAATGCTTCCTCGCAAAAGACGGGAAAAATCAGTTCCGCCTTTGGGCAAGCTCCGTCCAACTTCTCTGTCTATGAGATTCATTCGGAAATACTGGGAATTCAGGTTCTAGGATACTGGTCCGGCCAGAAGGGTGGCCAGACATCAGGGCAGAAGTCGGCGCGAGTAACGGGAGACGATATTCAGGTTCGAGTCTTCTCGCCAGGTCAGAAGATTGGCAATGCATTAGTGCCCTCCGGAAAGCGTATTGCTCATACTGGGATGAGGGCATATATTATGGAGTCGATGCTCGCCAAAGTGCATCTGAGGAAACATCTTTCCGATACTGAGGTGTTTGACTATCTGATCAATAATCTGGTTAGCTCAGAACAAAGTGACGGTTCTGCATTTGATGATGATCCAGAACTCGAAGCTGTCGAGTTCATTGTTTTAGAGCATTCAGAACATGGCAACCTTCTTGCCTCCAACTTTATAGATGAATCTGAGGAAGCCGTCACCGCTTTGCCATCAGCCGATTCAAGCGGTTTGGAAGCATGGCTTTCGCAAGATGCTCCGGCTCCGGCGAATCTGGCCGAAATGCGCCTTCAGGCTCGAAGCCGTTTGCGAGATGAGATACTTCACAGTGTAAGATTGTTCAGCGCTAAAGAAGTAGCCAAAGCCTGCGGTAATTCCACAGAGAATCCGAGGACGTTTGGCCAGCGCCTTCGAAAGGCAGGCGCCTTAGCAGTTCGAGAAGCCAATGCGTATAAGTTCCCAGCTTTTCAGTTTCAGGCAAGTGGACGGTTGAGCCCCTGCATGAAAGACGTTCTTACGGTCATCAATTCTGGGCGTTCAGACGAAGAGCTCAGTGACGGATGGCCTGCACTGATTTGGTTCTACGCACCCTCCGGGTTGCTCGCGGGGGAAAGGCCGATGGACGTGTTTGAGAAAGAGCCAGCTCGGGTTCTGGAAGCCGCGAAAGTGCGATTTCAAAGGGATTGATAGGACACCGAACGGATGATCCTATGCCCTCACATTCCCACTACAATTCCCACGCTGGAACTAACAACTATCAAGAAAGACCAAGCACTTTTCCGTGTGGGTATAAACATCTTCCCAGCAAATGCATGGGATTCCCGCTCTTTTCCGCTTGCCAACTATCGATTTAGTCCACTTGTCGATTCGACCGGAAGCCTGATTCCGGTGAGCTATTGCGGAATCACACCAGAAGTCGCGATCCTTGAATCGGTCCTTCGTTTTGAAGTGTCTGGAGGCGTAGTCGAAGCCAGCGAGCTGGCGGGGAAGTTCTTGGCCGAGGTAGTGCTCACCCGAGATATCTGCCTAATCCCACTTGAAGGTCCGGCAGCACGTGCTCTGGGCGAAGGCACAGCAGCGGCAATTGGACATTGCCCAGCGTCCGAATACATGAAAACGCGAGATTGGGCGTCGCAACTCTTGGCGGCTCACCCGCAAGCGGATGGAATTTTGTGGATCAGCCGGCAAGAGCTGAAGAATTCGGCCCTGATGATTTGGAAGCGAGACTCTGAGGAAACCGCTCCGCTCAAGGTCACCGCGCAAGTGAGCTTCGACGACCTGCGAGCTCAAGCTCAGTTCCAGCGCTTGGCTGCCCTAGTGAATGTTCGCGTAATCTGATGTATCTGCGGAGTTAGCGTTCCCCCGATAGTGCCAAAGGTGACAAGCCGCCGCTGGAGTTTCTTCGGAGAAGAGAGCATGACTGTTTTCAACGTGAAGATACTCATATGTGTTGCCTGAAGCGACACATAGAGCAGCCCGGATACCACGCAATGACTGGATTCAAGCATCTACTTTCTGGCACGCTGGTAGTGGTGGAGGGGATCGATGGGTCGGGGAAGAGCACGCTGGTACGTGAGATTGCCTCAGAAACCTGCTTCGTTCTAACCAGGGAGCCGACGTCGGGCCCGCACGGCACCCACCTTCGAGAAGCGTTTGCAGCCGGCATTCGGCTCCCCTTAGAAGAGGAACGCCGCCTTTTCGAGTTGGACCGGCGCGCCCATGTTGCCAGCGTCCTCGGCCCAGCGTTGGCGCGCGGGGACTGCGTGATTTGTGACCGCAGCTACTACTCCACCGCAGCCTACCAAGGCGTCGATCCCGATGACGTGCGACGCATCGTTCGTGAGAACGAAGCTTTCGCTCCTCGTCCCGACGCCGTCCTCTTCCTAGACCTCGACCCCGACATAGCGCTCACGCGGATCCAGGCGCGAGGTGAAGCCCCAACGGCGCCGGAGACCTATGTCGCGCTGCGTGACTGTGCCGCAGGATACGAGGCCATATGGGCGGATGAAGAGTTGATGCGAGGCGTTTCTCTGGTGC
This sequence comes from Aquimonas sp., assembly GCF_044377145.1. Lineage (NCBI taxonomy): Bacteria > Pseudomonadati > Pseudomonadota > Gammaproteobacteria > Lysobacterales > Lysobacteraceae > Aquimonas > Aquimonas sp. Next base: position 14,888 of record NZ_JBILJQ010000045.1, on the reverse strand, counting down.
GTCTCGACGCCAGGATGCCACTGAACGAGATCGCTGAAACCGCCCGTCGCTCGATTGCGAGCGCTCTCAGCGGTGTGCAGAGACGCCGTTCCTAATGCATAGCTTAGATTTGCACCGCCACGGCCGATTCCCCGCACTCGTTTAGGAGGTGACTGAGCGGTGCATCAGGACGCCACGTCCCCTCGGTGTAGGTTGCGCTTCGCTCATACCGTGGCATCGTTGCCGCATGAACACACCCCTGTCTGTCCCCTTCAGCCAGAAAGACCAAGCCAAGGCACTCGGTGCCCAATGGGATGGAGCCAAGAAGGTCTGGTACGTCCCCGAGGGTGTTGACCTCGCACCTTTCGCGACTTGGCTACAGACCGCCGCACAAAGGGGCAGCGCATCGTCGTCCCTCAGGGCAACTGCGCCGACCCGTGGCGCCGGTGTCGACCAACCATTGCCCACGCCCGAACCCGCGACGAGTGCGCCCGATGTAGCCATCGGCTTGCCGCTGTCCAGCTACCTGCAGGGCATCGGTGCAGTGGTGAAAGCGCACTGCTCGACTCCGACGTGGGTCATCGCGGAGCTCAGCGAGATCAACAGGAAGGGCGCGCACCTGTACATCACGCTCGCGGAGTTCGACCAGCGCGGCAACGCCGTGGCCAAGGTCACGGCCAAAGCCTTCAGCATCGAGAGCCGAAGCTGGTGGCAGCGATTTGTCGGGCTCGTCGGAGGACCGCCGCAGGTGGGTATGCGCTTGCTGCTGCAGGTCACCTCGGAGCTCCACCCCACCTATGGCTTCGGCCTGACCGTCTGTGACCTGGACGCGTCGTTCGTCCTCGGCGAGCTCGCAGCCAAGCTCAAGCGATTGGTTGCACGCCTTGAGGCCGAGGGCCTGGCGGCCCGCAACAAGGCGCTGCCGGCGCCGATCGATTTCACTCGCATCGCAGTGATCGCGCCCGAAGGCGCCGCTGGCCTTGGCGATTTCATGCGCGACGGGGAGATCCTGCAGGCGCTGGGCCTTCTTGAGATCGTCACCATTCCCGCGCTGTTTCAGGGTGCAGGCGCGGCAGTATCTGTGGCCAATGCCCTGACTACGACGTCGGTGATCCACCAGACGCAGCCCTTCGACGCCATCGTCCTGATCCGCGGCGGCGGTGCTCAGCTCGATCTGGACTGGCTCAACGCCTACGAGATTGGCAAGGCCATCTGCGAAGCGCCGGTGCCGGTGATGGTGGGCGTGGGCCACGAGCGCGACAGTGGCCTGCCGGACGAGGTGGCCTGCCTCGCCTTCGACACGCCCAGCAAAGTCATCGGCCACATCCGCCGGGTGATCGTAGAGCGGGCGCGCAGCGCACTTGAGAACGCCAGCAAGATCCAGCGGATTGCCCGCGGCAAGGTCGAACTAGCTCGGTCGCGACTTGACGCGCAGCAGCAGCGATTGGCCCAGTCTGCGCGCGGCAAGTGCGACCATGCGGGGACGCAGGTCGAGGCGCTGCGCACGCAGGCGGAGCGCAGGGCGCGCAGCCTCGCAGTCTTGGCAGCGTCGAACCTCGCGAGCTTGCAAAGCACGCTGGAGCAGACGGCGCGCATGCGCTTCGCGCAGTTCGAGGCCAATCTGGTGCGCCAGGGCACCGCCTTGCTAACCCGCGCGCAGGCGCGGCTCAGTACTGCAGGGCAGGGCTTGGAACGTGCACGCGCGCAAATGGAGCAGCGGGCGCGACAGCGTCTCGACCAAGCGCCTCTGCTGCTGGAGCGGGAGTTCGGGCGGCTTCAGCCCCTGGTTCGGACGAAGCTGGCCGCAGCACAGCTGGGACTGTCGCAACAGCACGGAGAACTGAAAGCCTTGGATCCTCGTCGCATGCTGACGCGCGGCTTTGCGCTGGTTCGGGACATGCAAGGCAGGGTGGTGAAGACCGCTGCCGAATCGCCCGACAACGTGGTCATCCAGTGGATCGACGGTGCTCGCGACGCTGCATTGAAGCGGAACGCCTGAGCGCGTGAGCCTGTCCTTACCGCAACTTGATGAGAGCGGTTGCCGGGGAAATACTGCAGCACCCCTGAAGCGGAGTGCCCCATGAGCGAAGTCTCCGAAACCCAGCGCTTCGATGCGCTGTACAAGACGCTGGCAGGCTGCGTGAGCAAGCTCGACCAGCTGCCACCCGAGGCCATCGACGAAGCACTGGCCTTCGCTGAGCAGGGCCAGGCGGCCTACACCGAGGCCAAGGCGCGGCTCGAGGCTGCGACCCAGCGACTCGACGCGATGTTCGCGCAGCCGGAATCGGCGTGAGCGCGCCGGCAGACAGCAAGCCGGCTCTCAAAGCGCTGGAGGGCGGCCGCGTTCTGATCGAGCGCGACATCGTGCATGCATTGGCTGTCGGCGACGATGCGAAGGCGCTCGCTGCCATGGCCACGCTGGAGAGGCGTGCGCAACTGGAGTCGCTGCCTGCAGGCACTGCTGACGCCAATCCTGATGCGTAGCTTTGCTTCGCGGCGCCGGCACCGAGGTTGCGTGGCTGATGGGCGAGGTGACTGAGCGATGCCTGTCAACCCCGCGCCATTGTGCTGCGTCCGGTAGCCTGATCGCAGAACGCCCGAGGCCCCGACTTATCCTGCAATACCACCTTGAGAAAACCCATGATTGATGAGGAAATCCCGTTTGATATCTACTACCTGCTGTCCCCGCTGACCGCCGCGGATTGGCCGCTAGTCAGGGATATCTTCCTCCGCGTTGAAAAGAGCGTGGTAGGAGACAATCAGACCCTCAGCCGTGCTTTGGTGAAGTCGGGCATCGTGTCCGTCGGTGAGTCAGGAGCCAAACGACTCCGGAACGATGACGACACGACCATTTGCGAGAAGCTCTTGCCAATCATCTCCATTGCCCAAGAGCGTGTGGCGGAAGGCTTGCAGCGATTCCGGATCGATCACGCTGGTCTGGCGTTTCGGGTTGAGGTAGGGCGCAATGCCGCGGGGCACACTTTGATGCTGCGCGTTCTTCCGCACGAAGCGCCCAGTCTGAAGCAACTCAAATTGCCGCCCAACGTGCAAACCCTTTTCCTCGGTCGAAGCATGCTGGAAGGGGGGTTGATCCTGATCGCGGGTCACTTGGGGGGAGGAAAAACGACCACCGCAAGCGCGATCGTACGCTCGCGCCTCGAAGTTTATGCTGGCCATGCCCAGACGGTTGAATATCCATGCGAGCTCCCGCTCCAAGGTGTCTGGGGCAAGGGTGTGTGTATGCAGCGCCCGGTGGAAGCCATCGACGCCTACGAGCCCCCGAGCGACTCCTTCTTCCGCGCGTTGATTGGCACGCTGCGCCTGTTTCCAGCGATCCCATGCGGGACGATTCTCATGGCGGGCGAGATCCCGGACAGCAGGACTGCCATTGAGATCCTGAAGGCGGCCGCCAGCGGTCACCTGGTCATTGCAACAATCAATGCCCGCAGCGCGGTCGACGCCCTACGCATTATGGCAATGCTGTGCGCCCCTGGTGGTGACAACCTAGATCCAGAAGCCGCACGCGAGATGCTCGCGGTCGCGCTCAAGGGCGTCTGGTGCCAGCGCCTGTCCTGGCACAACCAGGGCCCGGACTGGAACCGCTGCGAAATCAGTGGAGACCTGATCTGGAGCGGGGAATCGGTTGCCCGCGCAATCCGTCGCGGCAACTTCGAGTCCCTTGATAACATTGCGAAGAAGCAGAACGATACCATCGCAAACATGCGTCAGGATCGTCCTCTGGGCGCAGAAGAAATCGAAAAACTCCTATGGAGAGCTGAGACTCCGAAACTCTCTCTCGATCGGGGTTGACTGGGCTTTACCCGACCCACTGCGAGTCGCCCCGATCCGTGACCACAGATTGATCGACTCAGATCCAAACAATGCGACAGCGCTGGACGCGACACCAGGTTGGGCGCGGCCAGTTCTCGCTGCTGCTTTGCATATGAGCTGGCCGCACAGGCCGCCCCAGCTGCGAGGGCTGAAACTGGAAACCTGAATTGAAAAAGGCCGACCTCGCGAAGAGGTCGGCCTTCAGGTTTCTAGCGGTTGAGACGCCGGGCGACGATGGCGTCGACTTCGGCGCGGGCGCCGAGCTCCTCGCGGAGCAAGCGCAGCATGAAGCGCAGGTCGCGCGCCTCCTCAGTGCCTTGTGTCACAAGGCCCAGCATTCGATCGATGCTGGAGCGTTTGTCGGCCAGTTCGCTTCGACTGGCCGTGTTCAGAAAGCGTCGAAAGGCGCGGATCTCGTCGTGGTCAAGCATGTGCATCTCCTTTAATGAAAAAGGGGACGCACATCCCCCGAAGGGGACATGACGTCCCCGTTGGGGTGTGGTGTGGCCTGAAGGCCTGTGTGCCGGATTGACAGCCCGGCGAGCTGATCGCCCGAGGGCGAATTGCCCCTGAGGATGCACACGAAGAGGCGGCAGGATCAAGCCGGTGACATCGCTCCTTTAGGCTCAGAGATCTATGCCACCCGGAGCCTTCGCGTGCGGTGCGTCCCGCGCGCCGGCTCGCGGACGCCGCGTTGCGGCGAGCTAGCGGTGTTCGCAGTTCACCGGGTTCAGCTGCGTGACCGGCGATGACTTGCGGACCACGCATGCAGTCCGCAGCCAAGCTACGCGTTGACCAGCAAAGTGCAGTCAAGTACAGTCAAGGATGTGCGCACAATGTATGGCGCTCATCTGGAGCCGGAGTCATGGCCACCGCAACCCGCGACGTCAAGATCAACATCCGCACCCACGCCTTGGCGAAGGGCCTAATCGATCGCGGCGCGGAAGCGCTCAACACCTCAGTGTCCAGTTTCATGATCGAGGCCAGCTTGCAGCGCGCGGAGACTGTCCTCGCTGATCGAACGCAGTTCGCGCTCTCGACGGAGCAGATGCAGGCGTTCATGGACGCCTTGGACGCCCCGCTGCCGAATCCGGCCGCGCTCAAAGCCCTCTTCGAGCACCGAGCCCCCTGGGACAAGGCGTAAAGGTTGCCGTATACCCGGCCTGAGCCACTGACGTCCACCCACGTTCTCGCCGGCTTCCAGTGCCAGCACGCGTCGCTGTCCGACTGGCTCCTCAAGCGTGCCCTTGCCAACCAAAGCAGCCTCGCATCGAAGACGTTCGTTGTCACCGATGGTGAGCGCGTGGTCGGCTTCTACGCGCTTGCAAGCGGTAGCGTCGCCCTCGAACGCGTGCCGGGTCCTATCCGCAGAAACATGCCGGCGCCGGTGCCGGCGATCGTGCTGGCACGGTTGGCTGTTGACGAAAGGCATCAGCGACGGTCTCTGGGGCGAGGCTTGCTGAAAGACGCAACACTCCGGGCCATTGTTGCCGCAGAGACCGTTGCCGCCCGAGTGCTGCTTTGCCATGCGATTGACGAAGCCGCAAAGGCGTTCTACATCCAGAACGGCTTCGTCGCGTCGCCAGTCGACCCGCTCATGGCGATGCTGGATCTGAAAATTGCGAGGGTGATTGCAGCACGGTGAGGAACACCATGCGTTCGGCGCGCTAGGGCGGATTTCGCAAGCAGTTTCAAGCGAAGTTGGCTGCGCAGACCAACTTGACAGCAATTCACTGAAGCGTATCGTTTGCCCTAAGCCGCCGGACTGACCAGCGGTACCCACCCTGAGGGATCCTCATGGACTTCGACTACGTGGTCTTCATTGGCCGCTTCGAGCCGTTTCACAACGGCCATCTCGCCGTCGCCCGCCACGCCCTGCGTCTGCTCCGGGGCAATGCCGACGGAACAAACATGCAACCTGCCAAGCCTGGCAAGCTCATCCTGCTGATCGGTTCGGCCGACGCGCCGCGCACGCCGCGTAACCCATGGACTGCCGCTGAGCGCCGCGTGATGGTGCAGGCCACGCTTGAGGATGCTGCCGAGCAATTGATCGTGCGCCCGCTGCGCGATCACCTCTACAACGAGGCGCAGTGGATCGCCGCCGTGCAGCGCACGGTCGCTGAGGCCATCCGCGCCGATGGCGGCGCCGCGGATGCGCGCATCGGCCTGATCGGCCAGCGCAAGGACGCCAGCAGCTACTACCTGGAAGAATTCCCGCAGTGGCGGCTGATCGATGTCGGTCACACGGAAACCCTGTCGGCGACGGATCTTCGCCGCCATCTGTTCGAGACTGGCCCCGGCGACTACGGCAGCCTGATGCTGGTGCGAGCCAATGTGCCCGAGCCGACTTTCGCAATGCTCGATGCCTTCCGAAAACACGATCCGGCCTTTGCGGGCCTGGTCGAGGAGTACCGCTTCCTGCGTGACTACCGCGCGGCCTGGGACGCAGCGCCCTACGCGCCGACCTTCGTCACCACCGATGCGGTGGTGGTGCATTCGGGCCATGTGCTGCTGATCCGCCGCCGCAGCGCGCCGGGTAAGGGCTTGTGGGCGCTGCCGGGCGGGTTCATCCGACCCGATGAGGCCCTGCTGGACGGCTGCCTACGCGAGCTACGCGAAGAGACCCGCCTCAAGCTGCCGGCGCCGGTGCTGCGCGGTTCGCTCAAAGGCGGTCACGTCTTCGACCACCCCGAACGCTCGCTGCGCGGCAGAACGATCACCCACGCCTTCCATTTCGAGTTCCCGCAGGGCGAGCTGCCCGGCGTGCGCGGTAGCGACGATGCAGACAAGGCGCGCTGGTTCCCGGTGGCCGAGGCGCTGGAGATGGGCCCGCGCCTGTTCGAGGACCACCTGCACATCCTCGAGTACTTCATCGGCCGCGGTTGAACACCGCACCGCCCGTCATCACCCCACACCCACCGCCGGCGGACAGACCACCGGCATCCGACGCGAAGGAGTTTCACGTCATGAACATTCGTCACCCGTTCGACAATCTGATCCTCAACACCGACAGCTACAAAGCCAGCCACTGGCTGCAGTACCCGCCGGGCACCGACGCCAGCTTTTTCTACGTCGAGAGCCGCGGCGGCATCCATGACCACGTGCTGTTCTTCGGCCTGCAGGCGATCCTGAAGGCCTACTTCAGCACGCCGATCACCCATGCCGATGTCGACGAGGCGCGCGATGTCTTCGCCGCCCATGGCGAGCCCTTCAACGAGGCCGGCTGGCGGCGCATCGTCGATGTCCACGGCGGGCGCCTTCCGCTGCGCATCCGCGCCGTCCCCGAGGGCCATGTGGTGCCAACCCACCAGGCCCTGGTGACCATCGAATCGACCGACGCGGAAGCCTACTGGCTGCCGAGCTACATGGAAACGCTGCTGCTGCGCCTGTGGTATCCGGTGACGGTCGCCACGATCAGCTGGCAGGCCAAGCAGACCATCCGCGACTACCTTCTGCGCAGCAGCGACGACCCGGAAGGCCAGCTGCCTTTCAAGCTGCACGACTTCGGCGCCCGTGGCGTGTCGAGCACCGAGAGCGCCGGCCTCGGCGGGCTTGCTCATATGGTGAACTTTCTGGGCACCGACACGGTGTCGGCGCTGATGGCTGCGCGCGCCTGGTACGGCGCCGACATGGCCGGCTTCAGCATCCCCGCCGCCGAGCACAGCACCATCACCAGCTGGGGCCGCGAGCGCGAGGTCGACGCCTACCGCAACATGCTCACTCAGTTCGCCAAACCGGGTGGCATCGTCGCCGTGGTCTCCGACAGCTACGACATCCACCGCGCCATCCGTGAGCACTGGGGCCAGACGCTGCGCCAGGAAGTCATCGACAGCGGCGCCACCGTGGTGATCCGCCCCGACTCGGGCGACCCCCTCGAGATGGTGCTGAGCTGCCTGGAGGCGCTGGACGAAGCCTTCGGCCACAGCGTCAACAGCAAGGGCTACAAGGTGCTGAACACGGTGCGGGTGATCCAGGGCGACGGCATCGACCCGGTCAGCCTGAAGCTGATCCTTGAACGCTTCACGCAAGCCGGCTACAGCGCCGACAACGTCGCCTTCGGCATGGGCGGCGGCCTGCTGCAGAAGCTCAATCGCGACACACAGAAGTTCGCGCTCAAGTGCTCGGCCGCGCGCGTCAACGGCGAATGGATCGACGTCTACAAAGACCCGATCACCGACCCCGGCAAGCAGTCGAAGCGCGGCCGCCTGACCCTGATCCGCCACACCGAGTTCGGCAGCTGGAAGACCGTGCCGGTGCCGCACGAGATCAAGCGTATCGAGGACATGACGCTCCCCGCCGGCTGGGCGCATGCGATGCAGACGGTGTGGGAGAACGGTTCGCTGGTGAGTGAGTGGACGCTGGACGAAGTGCGGGCGCGTGCGGCGCGAGGGCTGTAGGGCCGCAGCGAAACTGCGATGCTGAATCCCGGAAGTCCGGGCAGTGCGGGCGCCGTTCAAAGCCAAGGGCCGCGAAAGCGTCCCTTGGCGTGTCTGGGGAACTCAGCCCCGCCGCCACGCAGATCCGCTCTATGCGGTGCTGGAAGCCGGCCCGCTCGAATCGGCGCGCCCTTCGAAGTGGCGGCCGACCTCGTCGACCACAACACCCACAGCTTAAACGGCTGACCGATGCGGGGCCTTTTGCGCAAGTTGCTCCCAGCCAATCCTGTCCCATTGTGGATCTCAAGCGGTGAGACCGACCGGCGCCGGGGCAGGAAGCTCAGCCACATGGATGTGGCGCGGCGGGTCGACCTTCGGGCTCCAGGATGGAGCACACGCCAGGAAGGCGCTGACGAGGGAAGGGCAGGGATGCCCCGCCGTGTCTGTCGGATATGTCCTCGATACACGTGGCATTTCGTCACTGGAGCATGCAACGGCCAACTACCGTGGGCGGTATGGAAAGCGAATCTGGGCAGGGACGCCCGGCCCAAGCAGGAAGGTTGAAGGAGCCAGGATGCCAACCGACGACGTGCGGCAAGCGCCTCGCTAACCCAGGAAACCCACAAGATGATTCACACCGTAGAGACGGTGATCCAAGCGATCGAACAGAAACTAACGACGCAGATTCGAATCCTGCGGGGCAGGCTCGGGCGCAAGCAGAACGCCTGTGACCGTGCGTTCACAGCAGCGGGCAATCGCCGCGGACGCCGACTCCGCACCTGGTTCAGCGGCTTGCCGGCGAAGCTGAGGCAGGACGGCGCATCGGACATGCCCACTTTGGATCGGCGCGACAGCGCAACTCGTGACTGGCCGAAAGTGGAACCAAATGTCGACTTGGATCCAGGGCCAAAGGGATGGCCGAGGGATGTGTTGGGGCAGGCCGAAGGGTGGAATTCGCCGGATTCTGCTGTGCAGCGCGCGCTGATTGGGATGCAGCAGCGAGCGCGTTGGACGGCGATTCATGGGTGGCTGGGGCCGCAGGTCGGCGGGTACGGCCAGGTAGATGCCACCATGGTCAGGCGCGAGGATGGGGGAACGACGTACGCCGAGCTGGAACGCGTAGTCTTCCTTGAAATGCTCGACGACGGGAATTGGCTCGCCGAAATTGCGATGGGCAAGGTCAACGGCCGTTCTTGGGCGAAGGACGGCATGCGGTTGGTTCTCCATTTGGCCGAGATCTGGCCGCCTGTGTCCCACAGGTGCTGATAGGAGCAGGGGTATGTTCGATTTCTTCGATCCACGCAGAATCAGGCGCGAATCCCTATGGATTGTCGGCGGTGTCATCATGGTGCTCGGGGCTGCGTGGATAGCGCCGGCCCACTGGGCCGGATGGGTGGGCTTGCTTTGCGCCATAGTGCCTACGCTCGCTATCCTCAAGGCCGCCAGCCGCAGTCTTCTACCCGCAGCTCTGACTGCGTTGATCGGCGCCTTTCTGGCTATTGAAGTATGCCTACTCGCACTAGCGCTCTTGCTCATCTTTGGAATCAACTCGTTACCGCACGGTGCCGCCAACACGAGACTCGACAGCGATCGGCAGCACGGATAAGGACGCCAAGCCTTCACTAACTAAGGGAGTAGAGTTAAGAATGGTGAGTAGAAAAAGTAGTAAATCCAAGATGCCAGGCCTGCAATAAAATTGTTGCACAGATATGCTGTTCAAGTCTTTCCATCAAATTCTATGGGGGGTTAATGAAGATTAAAGACGTTATCGGAGAATATCTTTATAGAGGTGACTGTGTTGAGCAGTTGAAGCGTATCCTCCCTGACCGCTTCTTTCGAGCCTCCCTCGACATGGAGTTCGCCGGTCCACTTTGTCACACAGATCTCAATGACATGAAGCGCGAGGCCAGATCGAACGGTGCTCAGCACTTTCGCATTTCTTTCTGGGAGGATTTTCCAACGGCGCTTACTAGGTATCCATTTAGTGCGTCTCCATCTGCTCTGCTCAGGTTTCGGGTGGATGATCTTCGTGACAGAGGATTTCGATTTACGGTGGATGAGTACACCGGAGAAGGTGGTGTTATTGCTTCTGTGATCGACAATGTGAAGAAATCTGAAAGATTCCTCAAGGAGTTCTCATGCTGCGGTATCCCGCTTGAGGCAATAGATGTCCTGTGCCCCGACCTAAAGTGGAGATCACTGGACAAGTCTGGAATCCTAGACGATCGGGACATCTCTACCTCAGCTCATCGCTTCGAGTTGACTTTTGGTGAAGGGACGGCTCGGGGTTACGGTTGGTGCTTCGAGCGGAGCCAGGTGATGTACGTTCGGCAACACTGGACCGATGGTTGCTACCTGACCAACGACGTTTCGCGTGCACTTACTGCAGCAATGGCACTGTCTCAAGCCTTCAACTTGAATCACCCCGAGAGATACCTCTGGATCTTCGAGGTGGAGTTAAACGATTTCGATAGGTCCGCCCAAGAAGCTAATCTGAAGCCTGCGTCGCGGACACTCCGCCAGATCTTTTCTCGCGGGTCTCCGAAGTACTCCCTCTTCTTCACTACGCATCGTCGAGGAAAGCGCGACGCTTGGCTGGAAGACCTTAACCAACCAGAAATAATCGCTGGCCAATGGCGATGGTTGCAACCAGTGCGTAAGGCTGCAGCAGATTTGGCGATCACCTAGATCGCTTACCCTCCGTAACGGGTTTCCGGCGTGCTTCGTGGCCCAAGGTCATTGAAGCAAGCATTCAGGAACTGCTCCCAGTCTCACCGAGCTGTCGAATCTACTCATGCCAGAATCTCCACGCCACCCGCTGTCGAACCAGTGGGATCCGCTTGTCGCTTCGGAGCCTGGTCCAGCACCGTCACCCCGGCATCCGCCCGAGTGCGAGTTGTCCAGGCGCCTCAGCCATCGAGATCCAACGATTCGCATGGCCGCGCTGCTTGAAGCCTTGAACATCTGTGCAGATGGCTTTCCCGAGCTCGAACGCGTCAGAGATATGATCCGCCCCGGGAGTCAGCGCGGTGTTTGAGTCTTTGCATGGCGTGCAGCTGGCCCTGGCCCTGAATCCCGTGCTGACCATTGTCTGCGCTGCTGCGCTGGGTTGTCTGGTGGGTAGCTTTCTCAACGTGGTGATCTTGCGGCTTCCTCGCAGGATTGCGTGGGAGTGGAACCGGGATGCCCATGAGCTCCTCGACAAGCTGTTCGAAGAGCCAGCGCCGCCAAACTTTTTCCATGGGCGTTCCGCGTGCCCAAGCTGCGGACATCGCATTCTTTGGTTTGAGAACGTGCCTGTTCTGAGCTGGTTGGCCCTGCGGAGACGGTGCCGAGCCTGCGGTACAGCGATCAGTGTCCAGTACCCGCTGGTCGAAGCTGGAACCGGGCTGCTCTTCGCTCTTGTCGTCCACCACTTCGGATCCACGCCGGCCTCTGCAGCGGGCCTCGTGCTTACTGGGTGTCTGATCGCGGCCAGCGGCATTGATCTTCGCGATCAGCTGCTGCCGGATGGGATCGTGCTGCCGTTGCTGTGGGTCGGCCTGCTGCTATCGATCTCTAGCCTATTCGTGCATCCGGACCAGGCGATCTTGGGTGCGGCGGCAGGCTACCTAAGCCTGTGGTCCGTGTTCTGGCTGCACCATCTACTGACAGGGCGGGAAGGATTGGGATACGGCGACTTCAAGTTGATGGCTGTCGCTGGGGCCTGGTTCGGGCCGCACGCCGTCATGCCTATCCTCTTCATCGCGGCCTGCCTGATCTCATTCTTTGGTCTGATCCATCTGCGAAGGACGGGGCAGGGCGCCCAGACGCCTCTGGCCTTTGGGCCGGCCATCGCATCGGGCATCTTCGCCTGGATGCTGTACGGCCCCAGTCACCTCGGCCCATGGGCACGCGCGCTGGGTTTCCCCTGATCGGCGAGTGCTTCCCGATATCTCGCCCAAACCGACACCCAAGTGACAACTCGCGGCACTACTGCGCCCGCACACTCTCGGCCATGAATTCGAACTGCTGCCGACTGTCCTGAGATGGATCTTTCCGACCCGCCCCCCTGGTGCACAGAGGTTGGCAGCGCCGCTGAGGGCCTACGCAACGGTGGGTTCTCATGCGGCCCGTTCGCCGTACACCGGTTGCCTCGATCCGCAGATTGGGTGGAGCTGGCACTCGCGGGGCGCTGTCGCGAACTCTGGTTGCTGATGCAGCCGCGGCCCGGACAGCAGATCAGCGGCTTTGCGCAGGGCAAGAATCACGAATGGCTTCCACTAGACGCCGCGGGGGCACCGCGGGTAACGGAGCGTGTTCGTCGCTGCCCCATCGGCGCGCCGGGCGATGCGTTTTGGGTCGCCGAGTCTCACTGGCGGGTCATCGATTCCTCGTTCCAGACACTCGTGAACGCAGTCGATGGCTGCACCCGCGCCGGCGAGGACACTCGGATCTATGACGGAGCGGCCTGCCTCTCAAGGGTCCCGGCAAAGGCCGTTACGCGGGAGCTGTGGTCGTCCATGCCCATCTGGGCTTCCAGGCTCGTTCTACGCACGCTGGAGAGCACGCCGCGTCGGCTCCACTCGATCACTCCCGAGGAAGCAAGAGAGGCTGGTTTTGGTGGGCTCGGCGTTTCGCCGAGGATGCGCTTTCTCGCTAACTTCGAAACAGCCCATGGCCCGCGCTCGGCCGGTGATGACCCCTGGATGTGGCGTGTGCGGTTCGAGCAATCTACGTTGCGACCTTGACGCTGCGTTAGAGAAAAAGCCCGCGGATGCGGGCCTTTTCTTTTCTTGCTTTGTCCGCCTTAGCCGGTCTCAGCCGCGCACAACCGGGCTTTGTGTGTGATCTTGGAGCGCGACAATGATGTCGTATCCAAGGCGCTTGAACGCACTCGTCATGCGATCTAGCCGGGTCGAGTGCCGTGGATCCAGCAACCGATGAGCGTCGGCTCGGTTTATGTCTAGGTGCCGCGCGAGCTCGGCCTGCGACCAGGCGCGGCTGCGGACGATGGCGTAGAGCTTTGCTTTGAGCGCCATTTCTGCGGACGGCAAAACGTCGACCGCGCCGTCGACTTTGGAAGCTGGTGGCAGGGGTAGTTCTTCGTCGATGGTGAATGCGATCGCCTCGTCGAGAGCATCCACGAGTGTCTCGGTGAGTTCGTCTTCAGACTCCGCGCTGGTGGCTACCATCGGGAAGTCTGGAAACGTAATCGAAATTCCGTCCGCACCCCGCTCAATAAGAGCGGGATACTTCAGGGCATGTGTATGCATCACACTGCTCCTAATAAATCTATACCTATTCCAGGCGAACACCCAGCTGCTTAAACACATGGCTTAACGTTCCAGATGGGATGACGCCGCGCAGTTTCACAATGGCGAACCTGTCACCGTAATAGACGGTGGCGTGTGAGCCCTTGCCGCGCTTTTTATCGATCCTAAATGAAACGCCATCTTGCTTCGCTTTCTCTTTGAGCTTCTTCAGAAGATCTTGGTAATCCATTTCTCACGGTCCTTAGGGTTGATTTAAACAAATAGTTTTTCACGGACTTCTCCTAGAGTGTTTTTGGCGCTCGCTTGCCGTTCGCCAAGTTGTGCATCAGTGCTTGTGAGCCGCGGCGCGGCACGATCAAGCGGCCCTGCGTGCACTCGCAGAGCCGACATCAGAATACCCAAGACGGTGCATATATGCAACATTGTTAAGAGAGAGGTGAGTGCGTGCGGCTGGCACAGCTCGGCAGGCCGCTCGGTCGTGCGTACAACGAAGGAGCCATGGACGGCGACGACCCCGCCGGCTTGAGCCGAATCGGAGCGTGTCGGTGCGCCGACGGCCGAGCAGCCATCCCGGCGATCACGGCCAGCGAGGCGGGCGACCGGCGGCAGTAGGCGCTGTGTCTCAGCCCGTGCGACTCGGCGCGCGCAATTTGACAACCCGCATCGTCGTGCTGAGCTGTTGGCATGTCCGAAGTCGCACCCACGACCACCTTGGAGCGCGCCTACCGCGTGCGGCTGTCGCCGACCGTGGACCAGGCGCGCACGCTGTGCCGCCTGTTCGGGGCGCGGCGCTTCGTCTGGAACTGGGCGCTGAAGCTCGACCGCACGCTGCGGGCTTCGGGGCAGCGCAGCGACTTCACCGCCTGGTCGGAGGCGCTCACGGCGCTGAAGCGTCAGCCGGACACCGCCTGGCTCGCCGATCTGCCGCGAGAGCCGTTCATTCAGACGCTGCGCGACTTCGACCGGGCGAAGAAGAACTTCTTCGCCGGCCGCGCGCGGGCCCCGCGGCGCAAGCGCTTCGGCACAGTCAACAGCGCCCGCTTCACGCTCGATCAGCGGCGTCAACAGGTGACGCTGGGCGAGCGCCTCGGCGAGGTGCAGGTCGACGGGCTGGGCCGCGTACGATTTCGTCGCACCGAGTCGATGGATGGGCGACTGCGTTCGGTGACCGTGCGCTGCGACAGCGCCGGCCGCTGGTTCGCGACCTTCACCGCTGATGGAGTGGCAAAGCCGATTGCCCGCCCAGCCGAGCGCACCGCGCTCGGCATCGACCTCGGCCTACGCCAGACCGCGACCTGCAGCGACGGCCGGGTGTTCACCGCGGCCAAGCCGCTCAAGGTGAAACTGGCCAAGCTGCGCCGCTACCAGCGCCGGCAGAGCCGTCAGCTGGCGGCACAGATGCAGGCGCAGGGCCTCGATCCGACGAAGCCCTGCCCCAAGGGCACGC